>CANJFK010000014.1 GCA_947473535.1 Legionellaceae bacterium
AAAGAATACGTACTGAAATTCACGCGATACGTTTAAAGGCTAAAGCATTAAAACCAATGCAATCGTGGATGACACAAGTACACACCTTATCCACACATTTTACGCGCTTCGAATCATTC
Organism: Legionellaceae bacterium; assembly: GCA_947473535.1. Taxonomy (GTDB): domain Bacteria; phylum Pseudomonadota; class Gammaproteobacteria; order Legionellales; family Legionellaceae; genus CANJFK01. Next base: position 120 of record CANJFK010000014.1, read on the forward strand.
ATCAACAATCCTCCCGATGCCATTCCAAACGAAAGCCTCCAGCAGTTATTGCAAACGGTTCATGTTTATCAAAAAAACTGTTTAGCAACCGTGGATTTCCTTATTGGACAGTATCACGATAAACCGGACATTATAGCCCTTCTTAGGGCATTAAGAGGAAGGCTCGAGATTGGCGCCGAGGCCTTTTGCGATGATATCGAACAAATGATCGAAAACGGCGCGACTTCATTTCAAGTGCAACGCCTCATGAGTATTCAAAATTTAGGCGACGTCAATCAATCACTAGGCACCTTCATGGCGACGCAAATGACCTATGTGTTGGATGCGAGCATTAAAATAGGTTATGAAATTAATGATAATCGCTTAGCGGATTTAATCCATCTTTCCCCCGCCATTGCGGTGCTCTCTGATACAAAAAAATTAATTGAAATCAAAGCCTTCACGCTGGATGGGGCTGAATACAATGACACCTATTCGGCAATCCCTCAATCCATGCTTGATGTATTGGAAGGGGACGACGAACTTAAAAAAGGACCCAAGCAATGGTTTTCTATCCAGCCTTATATTGCTGATTGGAACCCCATTGATTTGGACAAAATCATATGCCTTGTGACCGGTGATACATTAACCGATAGAAACATGCCTGGGTTTATGACGGGGTTTGTTAAAGTACTCGCTAGTTTTTTAGAAGCGGGGCTCGTTCTAATGATTCGCGTGCCCGCGACAATAGCATTGTCTGTCATTGCGCTATTAGGAGCACCTACATGGGCAAGTGGTGTCGATCTGTGGTTATCTCGTTGGCATAATCGGCTTTCACCGGTGAAAGCCACCAAACGCCTTTGGAATACTTATTATCGACGGCTTGACAACGATGATAACCCGGTAGCAGACGATGATCCTCATCAATCGTTACTGAAATCCAGCATGAAGGCGTCGAGTTTTTTTCATCACGCATTTGTCTATTTATCCCCTCAACGGATAGCGGACAGCATTAAACTTTTTGCTTCAACGTTAGTACATGACCTTGTCAAAATTCCACAAGATCTTTTCTACCTTGGATCAACCTTATTTTATAAAGAAAAACCCGACGCTGTTTATCAAAAGACGAAATGGCTCTATGACTTATCGAAGCTCTATCGCGAGCAATTAGAAGCCGCCCATAAGAAAAAATACGAGGCACTTAAAGCAAAAAATGGAGCGCAGGGATTAACGGAATATGCTGAACTCCGGTATTGCGATATCAATGAAATCTCATCGCCATTGGAAGTTTTCCGCGAAGTAATGATAACACTTAGTGATACGATCATCGATCCCATGTTTCGAAAATCACCAGGAGCCGCGACCTTCTTTTTTATGCTTTCCGCAACAACCTTTGGCACTTATCTGGCGCCAGCCGCGGCACTAGCATGGATGAAATCAGTCCCTGCCTGGTTACAAGTACCCACCAACATGATAAGCCTACACTTTACCGGGAAAGCAACATCACTCGGCGTACAAGAACAGATGATAGCCTGTTTTTTAGAGTGGAAATTAGGTTTTTTCGCCACGGAACTATTGATAGAAATTCATCACGGAAATTATGAACTATTTAATGAGCTCTTTCACGAGCCAGAAAAATTAACCTTAGGATTAGTCGGGCTAATTGCAATGGGCGCATCAATCCAATACTTGCCCTTATTACCGACAACTATTGCAATCCGCGGTTTACCCCCGATATATAATTTCTATGCCGAAGTATTAAACGTGTTTATTGACGAGGCAAAAGGGTGTGCGGAAGGTACAATCCCACTGACGGGTTTAGAGTATGGATTTTTAGGTTTAAAATTTGCCATGCTGATGCATTCCATGCTCTCCGGCTCGCACGCGGAACAAAACACAGAAGCCCACCAAAAACTGGCGCAAGCCTGTAGCGAAACACAATTTTTAGCACAGGTGCTAAAAGCATGCGAGTACAACAAACTGCTTCAAGAATCCAATGAAGCGACTCGAAATAAACAGTTCCAGAAAATTTTAGGACACCTGTTAAACGACACGATACGAGAGAAAAAATTAACTCATGCATTTACGACGAGCGAACTCGTTGCCTTCCGAGAGGCGCTAACCGAACAAATATCGCCTGCAATACAACAATTTTTGCAAAATAAAACGCAAGAAGACATCGCTGACGCTCAAAATGAATTACACGACGGCGAGCTCCCGAAAAACCGCTTACGTAAACTGCTTGCGGACAACCACCCCAAAACACCACCAAAGACGGCGTGTCCTCCAGAAAGAGAACTAGCTGAGGCGCATCAGGCATTACAAGAGGCCATCGAAATGGTTTGTGATGAGAAAACGCCCCTCGTATTTGCAAACGACCGATTAAAAGAGGCCAATAAATTCTACGATCATTTGGACCAATTATTCAACAATTATAATCATCAGTTACAACAGCGTCGCCGTGCCGATCTGTGCATCGATAAACGCGATTTTCTCGCCCTTTTTTACAATAAATATTGCTATCAAGGCAGTAACAATCTATTGCGATCGCTCATTTTTTTCCCCATCCCTCTCCCCTTCCCGCCGTTTGTAGTCCCAGTTTATGCGCTTGTCGTCCTGTTTCGAGAAACAAAACGACTGTTTGCTCGCTGGTTTAATAAACCATCGATAGAACATCAAATAGAAAAAAGCTACAACAAAGATTTGGTCCTGCTATACCAAGTTGCTGCGATAGTGGCTCGAACGATGTATGCGATGAACAGAGCAATCAGTTACTCACTACGAGCAATCACCGCGACCGTATTATTCAGCATCGCGTTTATTCCCTTTCTTCTTTACAAAGGGACGGTTGCTGCTATTAACTACGCATTCGGTGGACCACCAATACTCAGCATGGCATGGAAGTCATTATTTAAACAAATCGATAAATTGTGCTGTATGATTTCCTTGCATCGAATTTTTCCTATTGATTTTGCGCGCCAACTTTATGCTCGTGCAGCTCGAACAGCTGGTACTATCGAACAAGTCGAAGCACCTGGCTGCCATGTATTAAGTCAGTTACATGCGGCGGACAGTGTATTGCTTACAAAAATAAAACGACCCAACGCGTCCTACATTGAATCACACAGCCGTGCAGGCCAACAGCTTGAGCTCGCTGACAGAAACAGAGCAAATAAACGAGGCAAAACAGTACACAGTTCCTCGAAAAGAACGTTAGACGCTCCACGGGCGCCAGCAAAAGTGAGAGGCACCGTGTTTCATCAAATCGATAAGCGAGAATCAGGGAAAAATGCTGACACAAAACACCATTCCCCCAATCATTAGACGGAATTACTACAATTCCGTTCGCACACAGTATAGCGAAAAATACAAAACGATTGTACAATGGCTCGCCATCAGGATAACCCATTGCATTTCAAATAATAATTAAGGAGTTAGAGCATGAAAATCAGATCATTTACTAAAAAATTAGGCCTTGTTACTGCGTGTATCGTGTTACTTGCCGCTTGTTCAAAAACGCCAGGCAGTGCTGACGGTTCAGGCGAAAACGGTGGTTTAGCTGCAAACGGGCTCGGTGATTCAAATGGTTTCGCAGGCCAAGAAGCTGGTGAAATGTATACAACACAAGCCCCTCACAACCAGATCTATTTGTTCAGCTATGACAACAGCGCATTAGAAGCTAAATACGTTCCATCAGTCAATGCTCAAGCTGATTATCTAAAATCACACCCAGGCGCGCATATCTTGATTGCAGGAAATACGGATGAACGTGGCAGCCGTGAATACAACGTGGCCTTAGGTGAGCATCGCGCTAATACCGTCGCTGATATCATGCGTATGGCTGGTGTAAGTAGACAACAAGTTCGTGTCGTGAGCTATGGTAAAGAACGTCCTGCCAATTTAGGTCATGATGAAGCATCTCACGCTCAAAATCGACGCGTCGAGTTAACTTACGAGGCAACCCGATGATCCATCGACTCATTCTTGCTATCTGTTTAGCTAGTCTACTACCCACTGGTGCGTTTGCAGAAGCGCCAGTAGTTGATGACAGCGAAAACTTTGCACTACTTGAGGAACAACAGGTGACCACTGAGTCGCCTGTTGCCCAAGATCAAAGTGATACCACAGAAGGCAACATGCAACCTGCGCTTGCTAAAGAAAACACGGATACCAATGATAACAGCAATGCCGGCCTTCTTAACAAAATACAAGGCTTGCAACAAGACCTTCAGGAATTACGTGGCCAATTAGAAGTACAAGCTCACGATCTGAAATTACTCCAAGAACAACAATTGTCTTTTTATAAAGATTTGGATGCGCGCATACGAAACGCACCAGCTGCAGCACCGTCTGCCAAAAATGAACCACCGACCGATCTCACCATTGGTACGAAAACGGCAAATGCAACCACAGAACCGGTTTCACAACCAATACAACCCGTTGAGCGGATTGCACGTGCCAACCCAGCCGACGAGCAAATTAGTTATCTTGCTGCCTATGAATTAGTAAAAAGCAAACGTTTTGATGATGCATTAACCGCCATGCAGGCGTTTGTAACAAGATATCCGCAAGGTGGTTATACCGCCAATGCTGAATATTGGCTTGGTGAACTCTATATGGTGAAGAAAAATTACCCACAGGCCACTGAACATTTTAACGTCGTCTTACAGCAGTTTCCATCATCCAGCAAATGTTCAGCCAGTATGCTTAAAATTGGCTATGCTATGGCCGCATCAGGTAAAACCCAGGAAGCAAAGGAACGATTACAAGACGTCGTGAAAAAATACCCTGACACCAACACGGCGCAGCTTGCTGCCGCCAAACTGGAATCGTTAGGTGGTTGATGAAGTCATTACGAATTACTGAAATTTTTCATTCGTTACAAGGTGAGTCGCTCACCGTGGGATTGCCTACGGTCTTTTTACGCTTGACTGGATGCCCGTTGCGCTGTCAATATTGCGATACTGCTTATGCATTTAATGGCGGAAAGATGGTCAACGTGGATGATATCTTAGCCCAGGTTGCATCATTTGACTGTCAACACGTCTGCGTTACGGGTGGCGAACCATTAGCCCAACCTGGCTGTATCGATCTATTAAAACGGTTATGTGATAAAGGCTACCATGTATCAATAGAAACCAGCGGCGCACGCAGTATAGCCGAGGTTGACAATCGGGTGATGGTCGTTATGGATTTAAAAACACCGGACTCCGGTGAATGTGAACGAAACATGCTGTCTAACCTGCCTTGCCTTAAAAGCCAGGATCAAATTAAATTTGTACTATGTAGCCGAGAAGATTATCAATGGGCCTGCGCGATGATTCATGAACATAAGCTCACTGATCGCGCCCATATCCTTTTTTCACCCAGTTGGGATCAATTGAGTCCCACGCTACTTGCCGACTGGATTATACAAGATAGACTGCCAGTACGTTTTCAACTGCAATTACATAAAATATTGTGGAATGACGCGCCAGGACATTAACAATGGAGACACCTATGCAATGGTTTGCTCAAGCGCCAGCTAATATCGCACTGATTAAGTACATGGGTAAAAAAGACAGTGATAAAAATATACCTGACAATCCTTCATTGTCTTACACCCTAAACAATCTACTGACCAATGTCATGTTAGAGAAACACCCTGGGAAAAAAGATTTCTGGGAGCCGTTAGCAATCCCTGGCGCACTACCATTTAATCTATCCGCTGCGGCACAAACACGTTTTTTGCGTCATTTAGCTGCTGTTAAAACTTATTTTAATTACGCTGGCGGATTTATTGTACGATCCAGTAATAATTTTCCACACAGTAGTGGTTTAGCAAGCTCTGCGTCCAGTTTTGCAGCCCTGACCAAATGTGCGTCGCTTGCATTGAGTGAGCTTACCCAACAACCCTTACCAACCATTGCAATTCAAGCGGGCCTCAGCCGTCAAGGTTCTGGATCATCATGCCGCTCCTTTTTCTCACCGTGGGCACTGTGGGATGGTGAGCATGTTGATGCGGTTGAATTACCTTACCCGGAATTACTCCATCAAGTGATAGTGATTAGCCACGATGAAAAAGAAGTTCCATCCAGTGAAGCACATCAACGCATCCGAACAAGTGCACAATATGCCACACGCAGCGAGCGAGCAAAACTTAATCTGAAAACATTGCTTCTTGCGATGGAAAAGAAAGACTGGGCCACGGCATACAAAACGTGCTGGCAAGAATTCCAGGACATGCATCATTTGTTTTCAAGCTGTGCAAAACCATTCTCATACATGTCAGATAAAACAAACGACGTGTTAAATGACCTACAGGATTTATGGCAACGTGAAGGCGATGGCCCTATCATCACCATGGACGCAGGACCGAACATTCACGTGTTATATCGACTAGAGCAAACAGACATGGCACGTCAATTCAAACAAGATTATCTAATAGGCAATTATGATGTCTTATGATTTCCAAACAACCACACATGGTAAATGGATCCTGGCTGGCGAGCACGCCGTGCTTCGAGGCCATGCCGCTATCGTATTTCCGATTAACGAAATGCAGTTGACGCTTAGCTACAATAAATCACCGCCGGAATTAAGTGCTGATTACACGGGCATTAGTGGCGAAGACATGCACCTGTTATTCTGGAGCGTGCTTGAGCAAGGTATTCAGCTCTTGGGTCAATCACTAAATCATATGACCGGTCAATTTCATTTACAGAGCAACATTCCGGTTGGTGTTGGTGTCGGCGCATCCGCAGCACTTTGCGTGGCAATGGCTCGTTGGTTTGCCGCCTATGACATGCTCCCTCACCGGGAAATCCAGCCTTTTGCCAGGCAACTAGAAAATTTGTTCCATGGAAAAAGCAGTGGTTTAGATATCGCAGGCGTTGCCGCAGCAAGCGGTGTTTATTTTAAACAAGGTGTTTGCAGCGAAATTAAATTAGCATGGCAACCTCAGTGGTATTTGTCATCCTGCAAACAAATCGGCATGACATCACATTGCATTAAACAAGTACAAACACTCTGGCTAAACGATGAAGAGCACGCAAAAAAAATTGACCTGGAAATGAATGATAGTGTGACACAAGCACGCGCAGCACTAGAACAAGCCTCCCCCACGGCTCAACATCTACTGACACAAGCCATCAACAGTGCTGCTGACTGCTTTAAGCAATGGGGTTTAGTGAGTGCGAGTTTACAAGTACATATGCAACATTTGCTTGAAGCAGGCGCCCTCGCCGTTAAACCAACAGGCTCTGGTGGTGGCGGGTATGTTGTTAGTTTATGGGGAAGTACACCGCCAGAGATGGGTGTTGAGCTCATTGCAATCTAAGGCCTAATCAACAAATTGATAATAAGTCTCGCCATTTTTAACCATACCCAACTCAAATCGAGCTTGCTCTTCCAGAGCCTGCTCACCTGATTTAAGTTCCTCAATATCAGCTTCAAGCACATGATTGCGAGATGTTAATTGTTTGTTTTCATTCTCTTGGTGATCTACTTTTTTTTCAAGGTGAAGCCACTGCGAGACGCTGCCGTCGCCTACCCATAATTTATATTGCAAACTAATCAGCGCGATAACTAAAAAAATAACTATTGTTCGCATAATAAAATCCACCAAAAACGTGACGTCTCAATAATCAAACAACTCATGCCCGAATGGCACCTACTTAAGGAAAAAACACTGTCGTAGCCTGAGGATTTCAGCGCTCCGAACCGCCCGGATTACACTACGCTTCATCCAGGCTAGGTATTGCATCGCTTAACTTAGAGCCATTCGGCTCATACCCAATAGTGGGCTATCGTCATCATTTCGTCAATATCGTAGGATGATGGCGATGCCCCAACCTAGGATTTATCTATTTTTTAACGCATGAATCCCCGCATAAGGCAAAGAAGCGACCTCATTGATACGTAACAATTGATTATATTTTGCTACGCGATCCGTGCGACACAAGGAACCCGTTTTAATTTGACCACAACCCGTTGCAACCGACAGATCCGCGATAAACGTGTCCTCTGTTTCTCCCGAGCGATGTGAGATCACGCAGTGGTAACCATTCTTTTGCGCCAAACGTATCGTTTGTCTTGTTTCACTTAATGTGCCGATTTGATTCAGTTTGATAAGCACTGCATTCGCTGTTTTCTGCTCGATACCTTGCTGTAAAATACGCGGGTTCGTCACAAACAAATCATCACCGACCAATTGTACGCGGTCACCCAATTGCTCAGTCATCTTGCGCCAACCATGCCAGTCGCTTTCATCCAAACCGTCTTCCAGGCTAACGATAGGGTAATCATTTAATAATTCAGCATAATACTGAATCAGTTCCTCACTGCTCAGTTTTTTATGTTCGGATGCAATATGATAAAAACCATCAACAAATAACTCCGATGCAGCCACATCCAGTGCAAAAACAATATCTTGTCCTAAACGAAACCCAGCCAATTCAACCGCTTCAGCCAACATATCCAGGGCTTGACGGTTCGACTTTATATTAGGCGCAAAGCCACCTTCATCACCAATTGACGTACTCAATCCTTGTTTTTTGAGTACCAATTTAAGGACATGAAAGATTTCGGTGCTCATTTGTAACGCCATCGGAAAATCAGTTGCTCCAACGGGCATAATCATAAACTCTTGAATATCTACATTATTATCCGCATGTGCGCCGCCATTCAGAACATTCATCATCGGTACGGGCATAACCATGGTTTCATCTTGGTTGAGAGCCGCAAATAAAGGCAATTGAATGGCTTCTGCATGTGCTCGAGCGGACGCTAACGATACAGCCAAAATAGCATTAGCACCTAGCCGTGACTTATTTTCCGTGCCATCCAATTCACATAAACGCGCATCCAACTGTTCTTGGTCACTAACCGATGATTGATGCAAAGCCTGTTTTATTTCATGATTAATATGATCGATCGCCCGTCGCACGCCTCGCCCTGCGTATCGCCGTGCATCATTGTCACGCAGCTCACACGCTTCACGACTACCCGTCGATGCACCAGAAGGCACGCTCGCACGCCCCATCATGCCGTTATTTAAAATGACATCCGCTTCTACTGTTGGATTACCACGTGAATCTAAAATTTCACGCCCTTTGATGTTAACAATGTGCATAGTTCATCCTTAATACTTGTCCTGAGAAAATGGGTTCAATTTTTTCGGAATTATACGTTTTTGTTCATAACATATATACCCATCTAGCATGAAGAAATTACCCACAACAATAAAGCGGATAACACAGCAATGGCGCATCCAAGTAAAATCCGTGTATAATTATTTATATTTACTAAAATGGAGTCAAAACCATCATGCCTTCTTTCGACATTGTTTCTGAAATTAATGAAGTAGAATTACGCCATGCAGTCGAGAATGCCATTCGTGAAATAGACACTCGTTTCGATTTTCGAGGCGTTGAGACCAGTATTGTACTAAAAGAATTATCCGTAACATTAAAAACGGAGTCTGATTTTCAAGCACGACAGTTGGAAGATTTGTTTCGCAATCAATGTACAAAACGAGGGCTGGACTCATCAGGAGTCGATATTGAAGATAAACCCGTGCATAGTGGCAAGACTTATTCACTCACCATGACGTTCAAGCAAGGCATAGAACAGCCAGTAGCAAAGACGATTGTGAAGCGTCTAAAAGACAGTAAAATCAAAGTACAAACATCCATTCAAGGTGATAAACTCCGCGTCACCGGAAAGAACCGCGATGACTTACAAGACAGCATGGCCTTTTTAAAGAAAGCAGACATTGAAGTGCCGTTGCAATTTAATAATTTTCGTGATTAAAAGCCTTGCGTAGCAGGGAAAGATCACCAAAATCTTTTAATTAACAGCCATTTATGATCAAATACACCTTTATTTTACAAAATAAAGGTGTATTTGATGTCATGCAGTTTGATAGAGCATTTTGATGATCTACCT
>CANJFK010000015.1 GCA_947473535.1 Legionellaceae bacterium
ATTCGAAGAAACATTCCAAAATAAAGATGCCGACGGCACACCCATTGCTGAACTATTCACCAAGCAAGGTATTCTACCCGGTATCAAAGTCGACAAAGGCGTCGTCGATCTCGCTAATACGGATAACGAAAAAGTCACTGTTGGGTTAGATGATCTGCTCGAAAGGCTCACGACGTTCAAACAACAAGGTGCTAAATTTGCTAAATGGCGTAATATTTACTCCATTACTGACTGCACCCCAAGCTTAACTGCAATAAAAGCGGGCGCTGAAATGCTCGCGCGATATGCCGCCACGTGCCAGTCCGTTGGTATCGTACCTATCGTCGAACCGGAAGTTTTAATGGATGGTAACCACAGCATCGAACACTGCGCTGAAGCCTCCGAAATGGTACTTCATGAATTATTCAATGCTCTTTTTATCCATCAAGTTGAATTAGAGCATATGATACTCAAACCCAGCATGATCACGTGTGGCAAAGACGTCACGCCCTTTAGTTCACCAGAAGACGTTTCTGATTTTACGCTCAGTGTATTTCGTAATACAGTGCCCGCGGCAGTCTCCGCCATTAATTTCTTGTCTGGTGGCCAAACACCTCAACAAGCAACGGCGAATTTAAATGCCATCAACAGCGCGGGTTATCAACCGTGGATGCTCAGTTTCTCCTTTGGACGCGCGTTGCAAGAAGATTGCATCAGTGCTTGGGGCGGGAAAACGGCGAACGTCGTAAAAGCACAGGCAGCGTTACTCAATCGCGCCCGGCTAAATAGCCTGGCCTGTTTTGGTGAATATCAAAACGATATGAAGTAAAATTTATAGGTTGGGCCTACGGCCCAACCCCTTACTCCAATCATCAATCACAATCCTGATAATTCACAGCCACGTTATCCAGCGACTGTTTAACATCATCGACTGATAGTTCAAGATCCTCTGCTGCCTTGATCACGCCACATGCACCATCGTTAAAGGTGGTATAAGGCGTCCAGTAATCCATATTGGCTTTTAACATGACATGAAACGCCTGCCGCGGATCCCAGCCAGGTTGATTAGCTAATAAATAAAACAACCGATTGTATACACCACTTGAATAATGAACATCCATGCCCCGGTGATATCGATCGGCCGTATCAATCGATCGACCATCACGACTCGGCTTATCCATAAACCGCCATGCAATATAACCACTATCTTTTTTTAAAATATCAGCACCGATCGTCCAACTGCTTTTGCCATAAGCGTAATATTCTGCTGTTTGTGCCGCCATATCGGAAAACGATTCGTTCATACCACCCGACTGACCAAAATAGTCAAGATTTGCATGTTGCTCGGTAAACCCATGACTAATTTCATGTGCACCAACGGCTAACGAAACCAATGGATGCGTCGCCAGTTCGCCATCACCAAACGTCATTTGCTGCCCATCCCAAAATGCGTTCTCATACTCTTTGCCATAGTGGACTCGCATCACGAGCTGCATAGGCTTCGTTCCAGTCATTAATACATCGAGATCATACCAGTTGCTGTACATCAATTTAATCATCGTGCCGGCGTACAACGCATCGTTCGACGGTGAATATCCCCCGTTCTTCACGTCATAACCATCCCCTTCATAACCTGTCCAATAGGTATTATCGCCAGGACTACGCTCCACAGGGCAACTAAACGACATTGCTGCATTGAGGGCTTTATAACGCGAGGCCATATCCACCACTTTAACATGTGTGTTTTCCATGAAACAACGACCTAAAAAATCATCTCGACTCATTTCAAGTAAAGGACGATCGTTGCCGTATTGATACTCTCCCACGGTTTGATTGCCACCGGCGCCCATGCCCTGAGCGTAAACACGCGCTGTTTTTATATCATTCCATTGCACGAAAATAGCATGCGTTTTTGCATCCATAATCGCCATTTGCCGCTCCGGTATTTTATCGTCAGCATCCAACAATACACTAACCTTATAAGCCCAAAAGGCTCGATGTTGCTCATCGATATAGACCATCGGTGTAACCTTCGTATCGCTGATTGATTGTTCGGGGTATCGTGCTTTAAAGTTATTCAATGCCAAAGCCCCCTGTTGTACAAACTGCGATGAGGGCCGCCCTAACTCTGCAGATAAGCCTCGATACATCATGCCATTCATGCGGACGTCATGTTCAGCTTGCAGTATTGACTTAACAGAACGTGTGCTATGCAAAATGGCATAACCACCAAACACAGGAAACCCTGCGTAGTCTTGCTGCATACGCATGTGCGCTATTTTATTTTTATCAACGTGTTGGCTAATAAAACGCAGCGAGTCCGTTGACACCGCCGCGGTTGGTTTGGCATTTGGAAGCGTAAGGTGAATCATTTGGCGCAGCGTACTAAACGGTATTTTTTGTAAAGGAACAGGTTCTGCCGCGAGAACAGAGGTCGACACCGCCATGGACAGACCGATAACAAGTGGTGATAAATAAACAGGGTAATGCATGTTATAACTCCTTTAATCACAGATACGCCAAGGATAAGGATCCTGAAAACGTCTATGTTGTTAGTTGGACTTCACTCAGTATATTTTCCATATACACGGAACATAGATAATCAAATATTCATAAAAAAATCAAGCGATATAAATTAAAAAAAAATATTGCGCCAATCGTGCGGACATCGTGCCGAGATCATCGGCCATATAGACATTTAAATAAAAATCAGGCAAAATCGCTAAAATATTGTACTGAACTGCGCATTGAATGAAAAAAATACTCGTTTTGCATGGACCAAACTTGAATTTGCTCGGCTTACGAGAACCAGCCGTCTATGGCCACGCTACATTGGCGCAACTTAATGAGCAACTAGCCCAACGAGCGAGCAAGTCAGGCTTTACGCTGGCCGCAATACAAAGCAATAGCGAATCCGAATTAATTAACACCGTGCACCAAGCGCTAACGGATCAGACAGCATATCTGATTATTAACCCAGCCGCGTATACACATACGAGTATTGCGCTTCGAGATGCACTTCTAGCCACACAGATCCCGTTTGTTGAAGTTCATATTAGCAACATTCATGCTCGTGAGACGTTCAGGCATCATTCCTATTTTTCTGATATCGCCCAAGGGGTTATCAGTGGTTTTGGTACACAGGGTTACTTGTTGGCATTACAAGCCATTATTGAAAGAGAGAGCTAACATCAATGGATATTCGCAAGATTAGAAAATTAATAGAATTACTGGAAGAAACAGGTATTTCGGAAATTGAAATCAAAGAAGGTGAAGAGTCATTACGTCTAAGTCGACACGGTTACGCGACGGAAGCACCCTCTCAAAAATATATACCAACACATTATGCGCCGCATCCGCAGCACACGGCCATCAATCAGGCAGCGGATAAACAACCCGTAGAATCCCCTGTCTCATCAGGTCATAGCGTTCGATCACCAATGGTTGGAACGATGTATACGTCCCCATCGCCAGAAGCGCCCCTGTTCGTCACCGTAGGGCAATCCGTAAAAATCGGTGAAACATTGTGCATCATTGAAGCCATGAAAATGTTTAACGAAATTGAGGCCGATCGCGCTGGCGTGGTTACCGCCATTCTTGTTGCAAACGGTGAGCCAGTTGAATATGACCAGCCCCTATTTACGATAGAATAAGAGATCTGAACATGTTAAGTAAAATAGTTATTGCCAATCGCGGTGAAATTGCATTACGTATTTTACGTGCGTGCAAAGAACTTCGTATTAAAACGGTTGCCGTGCATTCCGATATCGACAAGGATTTATTACACGTACGTCTTGCAGATGAAACCGTTTGTATTGGCCCCGCGGCTTCACAAAAAAGCTATTTGAATATTCCGGCAATTATTTCTGCCGCGGAGATTACTGATGCTGTTGCTATCCACCCGGGTTATGGTTTTTTATCTGAAAATGCTGACTTTGCTGACATCGTCGAGCAAAGTGGTTTTCGCTTCATCGGCCCTCGTGCAGAAACCATTCGTTTAATGGGCGATAAAGTGTGCGCCATTGCTGCCATGAAAAAAGCAGGGGTTCCTTGCGTACCAGGCTCCGATGGCCCGTTATCTGACGATGATTTTCTTAATTTATCATTGGGACGAAAAATTGGTTACCCGGTCATTATTAAAGCGGCGGGTGGCGGCGGCGGCCGTGGCATGCGCGTCGTGCACACGGAAGCTAATTTACTCAATGCCATTGCTCTCACGCGTAGCGAAGCAAAAGCCGCCTTTAATAATCCTATCGTTTACATGGAAAAATTTCTAGAAAATCCGCGTCACATCGAATTCCAAGTGCTGGGTGATGGCAAAGGGCATGCAGTGCATTTGGGCGAGCGTGATTGCTCCATGCAACGCCGCCATCAAAAAGTCGTCGAAGAAGCGCCGGCGCCCGGCATCAGTCCCAAATTACGCCAGAAAATAGGCGATCGCGTGGTAAAAGCCTGCCGAGAAATGCAATACCGGGGCGCGGGGACATTCGAATTTTTGTATCAAGACGGTTGTTTCTATTTCATCGAAATGAATACTCGGATCCAAGTGGAGCACCCTGTAACAGAAATGATTACGGGCATTGATCTGATTAAAGAGCAAATTAAAATAGCCAGTGACATTCCTTTTACGCTGACGCAAGATGCCATCAAATTTCGCGGCCATGCAGTAGAATGCCGAATCAATGCAGAAGATCCAAAAACGTTCATGCCATCCCCTGGTACAATCAAATTGTTACATCAGCCTGGCGGGCCTGGCATCCGCTTTGATTCACATATTTACAGCAGCTACACGGTACCACCCAATTATGATTCCATGATCGGTAAATTAATCGGGTTTGGTGAAACACGAGAAGAAGCGTTCGCTCGCGTTCGCAATGCGTTAGATGAAATTATTATCGACGGCATTAAAACCAATATTGAATTACACCAGCATATTATTCGTGACAAAGCCTTCATTGAAGGCGGAACAAATATCCACTACTTAGAAAAAATGTTGAAGGAATCGATTTAAATGTTGCAATTACTAATCGAACAATGCCACTGTGATGAAGTCGAGTTACTGAGTGACGCACTGGAAGAAACCGGCGCATTATCAGTGACCCTAACGGATCAATATGACGAGCCCATTTTGGAACCAGCGCCTGGCGCTATTCCTTTATGGACAAATGTCGTCATGACCGCTTTGTTCGAAGAAGCAAGCGATGCTGAGCAAGCATTAAAAACGTTGTCAGCCCAGTATCCACATTTAACATTCTCCACACACCTGCTGCCCGACCAAGATTGGGAGCGAACCTGCATGATCGATTTCAAACCACAACACTTTGGCCAACGCCTCTGGGTTTGCCCATCGTGGATCGCGCCACCGGAACCAGATGCCGTTAATTTGATCTTAGACCCAGGGCTCGCCTTTGGCACCGGCACACACCAAACAACGTCTTTGTGCCTGACATGGTTAGAACAAGCCAATCTTCAACAGCAATACGTCATCGACTACGGCTGCGGCTCCGGTATTTTGGGGCTTGCTGCTTTAAAGTTAGGTGCGCAACATGTTTCTGCCGTTGATATTGACGAACAGGCACTGCTCGCTACCCAAAACAATGCACTGAACAATGGCATAACGGCAACACAATTAACCGTTGGCCAACCGGAGCTTCTTCAAACCCCAGTCGATTTAATTATTGCCAACATCCTGCTTACGCCATTACTTACATTACAAAAACGCTTCCGTGAGTTACTTAACAACGCGGGTATGCTGGTCGTTTCTGGTCTATTGGTCGATCAGATAAGCACCTTAATTGATACTTATCATACTGATTTTATTCATCATGCAACTTTTTTACAAGACGACTGGGCGCTGGTTGTGTTTACACCTCGCATGATCGCCGAAAACCGAGCGATACATTAGCGACCCCTAATATTCTTCGGTTGAATGCCATCGAGGTGTATATCGAGACGATTTATCATCATCCAATTTTTCATCGTTATTAAATGCTGGCGAGTTGTAATGTGCTTTCTCATCAGCAACTAGAAAATTATTGTATTGTATGCGAGAAGCTCCACTTGCGCTCGTATTTTTCGCTTCAGCGCGCTGACGTTGGGTCATCGACTCATCAGCGTCAGAATCAGAATCAGAAATCGCACCTAAATTCATAGTGGACCAAGCTTCATTTTCTTCAAAAATATCACCATCAAGCGGCTCTAGATTAAATTTAACTGATAAATGCCCCGCATAGTAGTCCTTAAACCGCTCAACACTAAACCCTCCTTGATAAGCATCAAGCGCTCGCCAAGCGCCCCAATCATCTAAGTCAGAATTTAGTTCATCCATCCAATTATTTATAGTAAGGCAATGTACATAAGCATCCACATACTCGTCGCAGCGCTGTTGATGCACCGCATCACTGGTTCGTTCATCCACTGGCACGTGCATGCTTTCATAGATTAAAACGGCCAAACGAAACGTTTGACCATATGCATCGGATTCAGTAAAACCATATTGAGCACAATTAAATGGCATAAACATTCCTTAAAAAAAGCATCAATCGTAACTGCTCACTCCGTACGTCATCCCGAGTGCCGCGAGGGATCTCCGAATGTGGCGCTGCGCCAACGCCAGGAGATCCCTCGCGGCACTCGGGATGACGTATGAGTAGTTACCATCAATCAAGCAAACCTAGTGATTTAACCGCATCTCGCTCAGAACGCAACTCATTTAACGTTTCGTTAAATTTGATTTGACTATACTCATTAAATGTCAAACCTTCGACCACTCGCACCACACCGTGCTCAAGACCAACTCGTCGCACAAAACCATGCTCACGTCGACAAGGAAATGAGAAAATCAACCCTTCATCCACACCATATTCACCGAGAGAAGGACGAGAGACGGAAAAGGTTTCACCTTCGCGAGTGTCGGTCACCAAGTGATTCACGCCTTGCACGATAGCATTAGCAGCGGACGCAGCGGACGACGCACCTCGCGCTTTCAATATCGCAGCACCCCGTTGCTGTACGGTCGGCACAAAGGTATCTTTTAACCAGGCCTCATTGTTAATGACGGTTGCAGCTGGTAATCCATTGATTTTAGCGTTATAAAAATCAGGGAATTGAGTTGAAGAATGATTTCCCCAAACGGTCATTTGAGTAACCGCCATGATATCTACACCCGCTTTTTTAGCCAGTTGTGTGCGTGCACGCAATTCATCCAGCGTCGTCATGGCATAAAAGCGATCATCTGGAATATCTTTAGCATGGTGTTTGGCAATCAAACAATTGGTATTGCATGGGTTACCCACAACAAAAACGCGCACATCATTGCTCGCATAATCATTGATCGCACGGCCTTGATTAATAAAAATACCACCATTGATTTGCAATAGATCGGAGCGTTCCATGCCTTGTTTTCGAGGCACTGATCCAACCAGAAGAGCCCAGTTCACGCCATCCATTGCTTGTTTCAAATCAGACGTACAAACAATCCGCTTCAACCGAGGGAAAGCGCAATCATCCAATTCCATTGCCACGCCTTCTAGTGCAGGGAGAGATTGTTCGAGCTCAAGTAAATTTAATTCAACATCAACATGCTCACCAAACATTTGTCCTGACGCTATGCGGAACAACAACGCGTAACCAATTTGTCCGGCAGCACCACTAACCGCTATTCGCACTCTTTCATTCATTGTTTTTTCCTCAAATTAAGATATTTATGATACTATTGCCTATTTAAACAAGCTAGTGCCTCGTCAATATTAAATCGTCGGGTTGGCGCTTGTCCTGAATTTGGAGATCACCCTGCTTCCACTATCCCTCTACATTCATACGCCATGGTGCATTCGAAAATGCCCTTATTGCGACTTCAATTCACATAAGAGCCCTGAACAACTACCCGAAGAACAATATATCGCCGCATTAATTGCCGATTTACAACAAGATCTGGCTGAGTTTCCTGGTCGAAAACTTGAATCAATTTTCATCGGTGGTGGCACACCAAGCCTATTTTCAGCAAAAGCTTATGAATCATTATTTAATCAAATTCAACGTTATTTACCCTTCGGAAACGACATTGAAATTACCCTGGAAGCCAATCCTGGCGCAGTAGAACAACAGCGCTTTAACGACTACAGAGCGCTGGGGATAAACCGTCTGTCATTGGGAATTCAAAGTTTTAATCCAGCACATCTGCAAAGTTTAGGACGTATTCATGACGAAAAGCAAGCCCAATATGCTATTGAGAGCGCTAGACGTGCGGGTTTTGATAACATCAACATTGATATCATGCATGGTTTACCTAACCAATCGATTAGCGAAGGCATTGCCGATCTGCGTGCCGCCTTAGCAAATCACCCAGAACACCTATCATGGTACCAATTGACCATTGAACCCAATACCGCCTTTTACAAACAACGCCCAACACTACCCTCAGACGATGATGCCTTCGCACTGGAAGAAGAAGGACTGGCTTTGTTGGAAGACCACGATTATAAACGTTATGAAATCTCTGCCTTTTGTCAAAAAGGTAAACCAGCACAACATAATCTCAATTATTGGCTTTTTGGCGACTATATTGGCATCGGCGCTGGCGCACATGGTAAATTGACTGCGGCCGATGGTAAAACAGTATATCGTACGCGAAAACATCGCCAACCTGCGGATTATTTAAACCCAAACAAAGCTTTTCGCGCAGCACTCGAACCGGTTTCACCCAATGACCTAGTATTTGAATTTATGCTAAATGCCACGCGCCTACAACAAGCCATTAGCAAATCACTCTTTATAGAACGAACTGGGCTTTCAATTGAAAATCTCACCCCCGGACTTGCAACGGCGCTCGCAAAAGGGCTCATCACTACAAATGATACCCATTGGCAAATCACGCCCTTTGGCCGGCGGTTTACCAATGATCTACAAGGCTTATTTTTATTAGATTAGGTGCAACTGTTCATGCGTCATCACGAGTACCGCGAGGGATGACGTATGAGCAGTTACGATTAGGTTTATCAAAAATCAAAAAAACACCTTCTAAAATCAGCCACTTTCCTTGATAATAACATTCACTCATCCAAACGTCCGGATCGCTCATGATTGCAATATTCGCTATACTATTTTTTCTGATTTTTGCTTACCTCATTGGATCAGTATGCTCAGCCGTCATCGTTTGCCGTTTGTTTGACTTACCCGATCCTCGGCTTGAAGGCTCAAAAAACCCAGGAGCCACCAATGTAATGCGCTTGGCAGGAAAAAAATATGCGGCCATCGTTTTATTAGCTGATATGCTGAAAGGATTTCTGCCTGTATTCATCGCCCACCTCTTCGGTGAAAGTTCTACTGCTTTGGGTTTTATCTGCTTTGCCGCCGTCTTTGGCCACATGTATCCTGTCTTTTTTGGTTTTCAAGGAGGCAAGGGCGTTGCAACAGCGTTAGGGGCCATGTTCGGTTTTCATTTTGTTTTGGGTATATTAGCACTTGCAACGTGGTTGATCGTCGCAAATTTCACACGTTATTCATCGTTGGCATCCATTATCACCATCATGTTCGCACCCTTCTATTCAATTATGGTTATTCACAATGTGAATGCCTTTCTGCCG
>CANJFK010000016.1 GCA_947473535.1 Legionellaceae bacterium
CTCAGGGCAGCCTCCCCTAAGAGCCGATTATTGTCCTATAATCACCTATAGAACTGGATTGAATTTTTTTTAGGGGCATCAAGTGGGTAAATATGATACGTTTGTTGCGGCAATTACTCAAGCAATCAATGATCAAGATCCTGATTCTCTGCATCAAAATTTATTAGCGTTTGGTAAAGAAATACAAAAAGATTATCCTAACAAAACCCTGACTGCGATCTCTAAATTATTGTATACCGATATAAGATACAAAGATTATGAGGACGATGACTTTCCCTACGAATCGGGTACTATTTATATTAATTCAGCTCATGAGTTGAGCGGTATAGATCTAGGCGTTAACCTTAACCTCATCGATCTTAGCGAGCTTAACCTACCAGATCCTCTTGATTATGATACCTTTGACACGAAAAGATCTGAAATTTTGGCTAGTTTGAACCCTGAATTAAATGAATTACCAAATGACGAAGGTTTGGTTTATCTTGATGCTCTTGCTGATGCGCTTGATTTTCGTAGCTATCTTATGCGGAAAGACGAGCTAGACCAGCGGTACCCACTGCCAAATTTTCAAACGATTAGAAGTGAGTATGAGACGAGTCAACAAGAATTGAATACACTTGATTTTGGGTATAAGGCTTATATGGCTTTACTGGGTATACATAAGGTATCGCCAGCCATGGAAAGTAAAAGACCTAATAGAGAAGATTATAGCCAGGGTGACGAAGGGGAGCGGCAATACAAAACTGAACTGAATCAATATAACGCAAAAAAAGAACCACTTACAAAAGAGATTAAAACAAAGTTCCCTAGCATTGAACAATATAACCAAGAGGTTATTGAAGCAGATCTCCCTGAAGATGAGCAACAACGATTGAAACTATCGGGATACTGCCAGCTGTATAAGGAATATCATTTTTAATGAAATGGTTAAAATTGATCCAACTATTCGTGGTGAAAGAGATCAATATATGAACGTATCATCACAAAACATGACGACAGAGAATGTTAAATTAAGTCTTATCTTCAATAAGTTCAAGACGATGCGTACAGTGGAATCCACGTTACATCAAGGTGATGCGACAACGGCTCTTGCTACATTCAAAGAAGCATGGAATGAAAACGCTCACATTATCGAAGCCCCTAGAGAATGGGGAGCATTATGGTCTATCTGGAAGGCTATTTGTGATTGTTTAACGTTTGGGACTCAAAAAAGAGTTCAAATGTCAGCAGGGGCACATACGTCCGTTCAGATTACAAACGTGCTGGAACTAATAAAGCCTCAAGATACTCCCGAAGCACCTAGTGCAGATACCGATTTGCAGGTTACTTCAGAAGATGCCGAGCATATAGACACTGCACGGAATGATGACCTGACCTTGGTAACTAAACAATCTAAGTAACTGCTCGCTCCTTAATACTCGATTCCGCAGTTTTTAAAGCTTAACGCCTCTCTTCAGCCCGAGCGGATCGGGTAAATTGAAAAACTTCGGAATCGAGTTAATAGCCTCTACGGATAAAAGGCTCACTTTCGTCTGATCCTGACAAATCATGATCATCGACCGTGTCATCCTCGCCCTCGTCAGGCTTTGGAGCGGCCTGAGACGTAAGTAGATCGCGCAATTCGGCTTCATGATCCAATAATTTATCGATGCTCTCAAAACGTCGGACCATCGTGCTACTTTTTCTTGTTTCTTTGGCAAATTGATGATCTAAATAATCAATTTGATTTTGCAGCTTTTTTATTTTTTCAGAATATTTGTTCACTTTTTTATTAATCGATTGAGTTAACGAAACGACTTTGTCGTTCAACAATTTACCGATATATTGGGCTTTAAGCGCACTAAATTCAGTTTTAAGGCGCGTTGTTGTACCAGCCGCCAATGTAACTTCTACGTTTTTGGCATGGATTAATTGACTTAATCCGATGAATTTATTTGCAATTTTTGTGGTATTTTTAGAGAAAAATCCACCTGGATTGTTCACTGAAGATTTACTTCTTAGATCAAGAAGCTCCCTATTTTTTTTCTGCTCCGTTGCATCGGCTACGCTCCATGCATCCAATAATTGGAGAAAGCGCAGTTTAAAATCATGATCCGTTATCTGTCCGATGCCATCGCGCGCGTTTTGAGCATGGTCAATCGACAACAAACGCGTTACTACTGTTTCTTTAACACTATCTAGTGCGTCATCTGCACTCGTTAACGCGTTATCCTCTACAGCCCACACGGCCAGCAATGCATTAATTTCATCAACTTGTGGCTTATACTTGGATAACGAAGCATCCAACAAAAGGGGTGGATAGGGCATGTTTGTCGCCGTCTTCATCTGTACATCGATTAACGACACCATGGCTTGGACCTTGCATTCCAGCCGCTTTTTTTCTAATAGCAAAAGCGTACTATCATCTGTTGACTTAAGAAATTTTGAATCGTATTTTACAAATCCATCAAAATAAGTTGTAGGGCTGGCGTCTTGGATCACTACATCAATATATTCACTAAAACCAGTATGCCCAGGCGTAATAGAAACAGAAAGTGATGTGCCATCAATTTGTTGCATCATCGCCGTCATTTGCGTTGCTTTTTTAGTATAATACTGACTGCGCCTAATTAACCCAGGATTATCTTTTTCTATCTGTTTCATATCCGTAGATAAACCTGTAATTAATGCTTGCACTGGCCTGAGAAGATGAGGGTATTGGAAGAGTTCGGCTTTCACGGTTTGTAAATAATGGCACATCTCATGTATGACGGGTAACCCAGGTTTGTTATCTTGAATTGCCTGTAAATGACCACTTATATTTAATTTTTCCCATTGGGCGTCAAGCTCATGACGAGCCTTTATTTGTGCATATTGTATTTGGAAACGTGATAAATACATATCACAAAAGGCCTCTTCACGACTTTGTTGTTGTAACGATGCGTCAAACGCTGAAATACGTGCCAAACCATCAAAGTGTTTTAATGATTGTTTAATAACAGCACGCGTATCCTTATGCCCAAAGGAGGGGACGAACCATAACGTGCTTAATTTTACTTGATGATGATGCAGCGCTTGATAAAGTTTTTTTATATTGTCAGCCTTATCAGCAGCAAGTGCTGGATTATTAACATCCCTCGCACGCGCCAAAAGCACTTTAGCCGCTTTTTTTACGAGATCCCACTCAATATAATAATCCAAACCCCGCGTATTTTCATTCGCCCAAGCAAGAGAGGCTATCAGTTCATCGGCGAGCCGTGATGCCGCTTGATTAACATAGACCGCCTCTAAATCCTCAACTGATTCTTTAACGGCTGGTGGTGTCTCAATTTGTTTACAGAGACTAATAAACTCGACAACAACAGGTTGGATTCGGTATTGATCATCAAGCGATAATTGACTGCATGCGCGCAGCGCGGTATTTAAACATTTTAAGTTAACGGATATATCCTTCTTATTGTTAAACAGTATCTGTGCTGGTAAATACTTCTTTTTACCTTCAGCGTCCGAGCTTAACGCGTGAATAATGTCGTTATAATGTGCAAACATTAACATCAATTGCGTTTCTGCAGAGCGATGCGCTAATTCAATTTTCAGTTTTTCACTTAAATCATCAGCGCCATAAGCCAGCACGGCCGCTTCAGCATCCAACGCCGAATGAACCCGTCGGCCAGTACTTTTGGAATCGACACGACGCGTCTTGATTGCTTCACGAAACATGAGCTTCCGGGCCTTCAGTTCTTCAGTGATATCCATATCCATCATGTAGTTAATACGTAATTGAGTTACATCTGTTTGCTGTGATGCTTTGCTACTGTCCTTTTGATCGATTAATTGCTGTTCCATGTTGATCCAAATTCTTGGAATCGCAATGCTTTCAAATTCACGAAGTGTTTTAGTTAAAATATCAGTATTTAATTTTCCTTGACTATTTCTACGTATATAAAGGTTTGGGTATACTTTTTTAGGATCCGATGCGCCCAACATCAGGTTCCATTGGTCGGCCATTTCAACAATCAATGCCTCTCGCATCAACGCAAACGCGTTATTTAATGCTTCGTGCTCGATGTCAGGGTACATGTCGAGCAATACCTCACGCCATGCGTCAAATTGTTTTAATACAACCTGTTGAATGCCGTCAATTTCCTGAATAAAATGGCGCTGAACCGCATCTTCTTCCGTCATTCTCTTCTGCAAGCCCCGAATCTCATCGTCTTGTGATTTTTGATTCCGGCCAAATAACGAGATTAGGCCGCCGTGTATACGCCCTTCAAGTTCATAAATGACAGCGTATTTCCCAATCCTCCCATTACGCGCTGAACGACCAATAATTTGATACATATCGCGTGGTTTGGCAAGAAACGCTTGAATGGTATATAGCCCTTGTTCATGTTTAGGGGTGATGTCTGTTCCACGAGCAAACAATGGTGTCGTCACCGTTATCATGCCAGGCTCTCCAGCACAGCCTTTTTTTTCTTCAGCTTCCTTTTTATTCCTAATTAATTGTACTTTGTCTTGTCCAAATTCAGCCGCTAATTTTGCGTGTAATGCCGTTGCTTGATTCATGTCTTTAGTAATCATTAGCACGGGCTGCGCTTCGATCATGGGGCTAACGGTTGAAATGGCTTTTGTTACTGCACCAAACGTAGGAGGGTTATTAAGAATCAGGCAAAATTTCACTTGTTGCTCTTGAGCCAAGGTTAATCCAGTTGTACACACAGTAATCATATTTGGCTGAGCAGCGTGCTTCATGCTGGCTTCGATGTCTAATGGAGAGCTTGTGCTTAACATTTTCTGGACGTTTTCTGCGCCATATTTTGTAAGTAATTTTTGATAGAGCTCTTCGGTATCATCATCGTCTTCAGACACTAAAAGCACTGGTTTTCGACCCCGATTAATTTTATCAGCCTCTGAAACGCTTTTAATTATTTCTTGAACAAATTGTGTGCTCACGCGCGTTTCGAATACATGGCTGATGTTTGAAATTGCTTTTTTGATTGCTGTAAACGTCGGTGCTTCTCTAGCAACCATGCCAAATTTCATTTCTTGTTCGTTACTCAATTTCAAT
The DNA here is from genome assembly GCA_947473535.1 of Legionellaceae bacterium. Lineage (GTDB taxonomy): Bacteria > Pseudomonadota > Gammaproteobacteria > Legionellales > Legionellaceae > CANJFK01. Next base: position 5,048 of record CANJFK010000016.1, read on the forward strand.
CTAGGCGTACACACCGTAATCATATTAGGCTGGGCAGATTGTTTCAGGATTGCTTCGATTTCTAACGGCACAGTCATGCTTGAAATTTTACGGATATTTTTTGCGCCATATTTACGGCATAATTTTTGATATAATGCTTCGACAGCAGCATCATCATTCGAGATTAAAAGCGCTGGCTTGCGGCCACGATCGAGTCTACCAGGCACCGATACACCGTTTATTATGCCGTCAACAAACGGTCTATTTTTCCGTGTAATTACCGTATCACTGTATAGTCGTTTATTGTCTTGATGTGGGGGAATAGCCAGCGCGACCATGCCGAATTTTGCTTCTTGCTCTATCAGCTCATCCGTGGTCCCTGCAGTCCCTGTAATACCTACAATTCGCCCATGCTCCCGGTAATGATCAATGAACCCCTTTGCTGACTCTGTTGCGACGATCCGCATTTCTGCATCAATGGGAAATCGACATTTCGGATATTCCTTTTCTAATCGAGCTTGTAAAAACTGCTGCCTACTCTCACTCAGCGTAGATTCTATTTGTTCCACCCCGTCATTCACGGGCCTTGCAATAAAAACCGTTTGAGACACGTCATCAATGACCCGTTTATCCGGTACAATACTGAAATCCTTGCCTTCCTCAAATACATCACTATGCACTTCACAGGCAGCATCCAACCACTTGTCAAATTTAGCATCAGTCAAAAAACTTAACTGATTTTTTTGATCGGTTGTTTTCACGCTGGGATGCTTGTCAAGAAATAGTTTAAGTTGGCGAACATCCTCTTTGCTATCCCAAGCGCGAGCTTCACCTTGTTTGGTCTGTAACCGTTTAAATTTCGGCAGATCAATAAATTCGTTAATCAGAGGATAGATCCATGCATGAGGATTATAAAATGAATCCCCATCGTCAGCACAAATTGCATAATTAAATAATGTTTTATCATCTAAAGTGGAATAATCACATTCATCGAGGATCAGGTGATCTGACGAGCTGATGCCGTCCGTTATTTTAGTTAATGGTTCGCCATAAAATTTAGCCCTTGAGCGGTATAACGACATGTCAGCTACCGTCGTGTAGTTAATGCCGCCAATACAAAGCGTTCCTGCGGGTGACCCAGCTTCGACGGCAGTGGATGGAATCCCTAAGCATTGAAAAAAATTTTTAGCCCCTTCTTTCTGGATGCCGGTATGATCAACCTCTCCCTGATAATCCTGCGCCACTAAGGTACGGTTAGCCGTACAGACCGTGATAGTCCGATTTGGACCCTTCGCCCATTGTAATGCCGCAAGCAGGGCTGTCGTGATGCTCTTGCCTTCGCCTGTGTTGATTTGCATGAGTAAATTATCAGGGTTATCCATGGATAACAGCAAGGAAAGCATTTGCGTTGAATGCGGCAATAATCCTGTTGCTCGGAAATATTGCTCACGCATGACGGCCAATAATTGCAAGTTCAACTTGCGCTCGTGTTCTGGCTCAAGCCCTGGCTCACGAACAGCCGCCGTTAACTGATTAAACAATGTAAGCAGATCAGCGCGATTTGTTTTGGTCAGACTGGCATAGGATTTTCCAGCCAGGACGAGCGGATAATCTTTACCAATGGCATTCATGTACATGAATTGCTGTGCTAAGTCGAATTGCTCAGATTCGCTCAACGTTTCATCATTGATCATTTGCCGAATACCGGTCACAACCGATGCAACGCTCGTAGTAGCAAATTGTTTATCAAGATTACCAACAGGACCGCGCGTGCCTTTAGGATCATAATCGTATTGATTAATATACTCATGCAGGCTAGCCTTTGGTTGACGCAAAGCATCAATCAACGTATCAATTGCAGGATATGGCTTGAACACAAATAAACGAGCAATATCTGCTAAGGATGCTTCATGCATTTCTAATATGAGCGCTTGAACACGATGTAATTTCAACAGTCCAGGATTTTGGTCGCTTAGTCCAGTGAGAATGGTTACCCATTGTTGGACTTTTTCTACGTCAGAGGGTAATTTTTCTAATAAAGTAACGTAATTATTCATCTCCGCGCCGCGACTAGCCTTGCACTGCTCTAGTAATCGCGTGAGGCAAGGAACAATCGCAGGCGTGTCGTGGGCTAGAGCCCTTATTGTTTCCGTCGTTTTTGTGACAATAGTCGTTATTGCATCAGCTGCTCTTGCATCGTTAAGCTGCTGGCCTACTAACGTAATAACGTTCACCAGGCGCTCAAATAAGGCTTGCGCTTTATCCTCATCAATACCGTTAGTCTTTTTCAGCGAAATCATAGCCTCTAAAGGAAACGGCGTTATTTGGGTTAAATTATGCGTAAAGGATATGCTTAGAAGTAATTTACTAGTCGCTGGATCTAAATCATGTTGATGATCCGCTAACCGGCTCAACTCATCTAATGCAGTATCTAGTTTTTTTGAGTCAGGTTTTGGCGTGTTATTCAGCACCGTCATGACTAACGAAAGCTGTTCGGATACGCGTAACTGATTTTGTTTACTCAATACCGTTATTAACTGCGATAATTTATCGAAGGTTAACCGTGTCAAATTTTCGGGTGGTAGCGTTAATAAATCAGCGCACTGTCGACAATCGACGTGGTCTTTATTCCGAAGTCGAATTAACGCGTTCATAAAACCATTGATTTTGTCATAATGTGCCCCGTAATCTTTTAAGGCGTCAACAGCGTGTTTATCAAAACTCAATTGACCTAGTTCTTTGATGACATGGGTATCAAAATCACGGTTTCCTGTTTGGAGCGTTTTAAGTGATTTGGTCAAGAAGCGTTTTAAACGTAATTCAAATATTGAGTTGAGAAAAAATGCAATTGATTTTGTTTGTATAAACCCGACAATCAACTCTTTTTCTTCTTCCGTTTTGCATAGAAGTTTAACGGCTATTTCAAGTAGTTTTGCAGGAACAGGTAGCTTTTGATAGAGTAACTGAACCAGGCCCTCCAGATCGGATAGATGCAACAGCAGTTGCTCTTCGTTAGGAGGCTCATAAGACGCGGCGGTCTTTATAAGCTCAATTGCATTTACTATTTGTTTCGCTTTACTGTGTAAGTTGTTATACAAGATTCCTTCAAGATTTAAGCCCGCAAGTACGGGCTTTAATTTAGAATCAAACAAGGTTGTGGCTGGTGATATAATGCCTCGAATAGCACCTATCTCTTTCTCTGATAGACTTTTGACCTCGTCACTTGGCTGCATTGCGTTATCAAATTTGTCGAGTTGTTTTTTATTAATTCGAACGGGACGACAAGTTCGTTGACCAAAACTTCTATCAACATAAAAAAGTGAGTCACGGATGTGGCCTCCATTTGATATGATTAACTCATCCAACTCGTCCTTGGATAAGGTATAATGAATCTCACCGTCAGCAGCCATTGCAGCCATGCGATCAAAACGAGATTTATTCTTTAACTTGACTACGCTTTGTTGTTCGCCATCAATATGCCCTTTCTTTGATATAAATTGCAAGATCTGAGTTTTAATTTGCTTTAATTCAGTTAGGTTGAATGGCGATGGGGCATCAATCGTTGTTCGCTGATTCTCTTTTGTTTTACCAGACGGGGTCGTTACTGAATAGGTAATCTTTCCGCCTACTTGGCTTAAGTATACGCGCCCCTCGTCCATTACTGTGCCAGGTAACATTAAGCACAGCTCGCATTCACCGTCATTGGGCCCAATATACGAAAGCTGTTTGAGTTCACTGTTCCAAACATAGCAATCACGATACCCGGCCTCTATCGCATCATTGTATGTGGTAAAATAGAGCTCACAAGTCTCCTCCTGATCACGCACACGGACATACCCTGCGTTTGAATTAAGAAGCAACGTATCCATTGTGTTTATATCTGGTGCAGACGGCAATGATACAAGGCTACATGTGTTATCGAACGTATAATTGATCGGCGCTAGAAAATCGATTTCCGTAAACCAATCTTTAAAAACACTGGCTAAATTTAGCTTCGATTCCTTTATGGGCCCTTTGCCTATTGCGGTCTCTGGTAATGTGTCAAAAATACCCTCTAAAATAATCGCGCTTCGTTCTGTTTCTGTCATGACGTCCAATGTTTCATTTTTGCTCATGACCGCATCAATAATCAATTCACAATCCGCTAAAGAAGGCAATATACTGGATTTTGAAATGTTAATGTCGCTAAGCAATAAGAGTACTGTATCACGTGTTGTTTTACTCAACCGCGTTAATTTTACCGCTAGGTTAACGGCTGCATCTATACTTTCACCCTCAGTTAACTCATCACTAAGCAGCGATAAAATAGTGATGTATTGACCCATTGCAACAGGCGAATCTTTGAAATCAAAACCGTTTATACTCGTGTCTAATTCAATTAGTTTTTGATAAACCGCTTTGAAATATTCAGCTTGCTTGTTAAAATCGATTGCTTTGATTTCAGTAGTTTGTGCTGCCTCAAGAGTAGCTCTCTCGTTATAATTTTCCATCACCGCATAGGTTGCAGGCCCAACCAACATTAATAAATCTAAAA
>CANJFK010000017.1 GCA_947473535.1 Legionellaceae bacterium
AGCCAGTTAAGGATGAACTTTCGTGAACACTCCCTAACGGTCGCGGATAGGACTGGCTTGGATGATACGGTGTGGCAGTAAAAGGGGCATTATCCCTTTCTTTTTTTTCCTAGTTTTCTAATTGACACACTTTTAATTGTATTATCGCTTACCTTCAATACTTCAATTTGATAATTATCAATTCGCAAACAGCAATCAGCTGGAGGAATATAACCTAAATACTCAATGATCAAACCACTTACCGTGCGCGGGCCTAAATAGGGTAAATGCCAACTGAGTAAACGGTTTAAGTTTTTTGAAGTAATACTGGCATCCACAATAAATGATCCATTGGTTTGCGGCATGATGTCCTTGCTTAACGCGGCAATATCGGTTGTAAATTCCCCGACTATTTCCTCCAAAATATCCTCCATGGTGACTAAACCTTGTAAATCACCATATTCGTTAACAACAAAACAACTGCGTCGTTTCATTTTCTGAAAATTTAATATTTGCACGTTCAGGGATGTGGCTTCCGGGATAAAATAAGGCGCTTCCATTATTTTCAGTAAACCCTCCATGTCCAGTGTCTTTTCCAATACCAAATTAAGTACATTACGCAAATGAATCATACCAACCAAATTATCAATTGTATGACGATACAACGGCAATCGTGTATGTTGAGCCATTTCCAATTGCTCAAGCAATTTGTGCCATGGTTGCTCCAAATCAATGCCAATAATATCCGCTTTAGGCACCATGATATCCTCAACTCTAGCTTGCTCAAGATCGAGCAGACTAATCAACATACTTTTATGTTCAATGGGCAAAAGACCGCCGGCCTCATGAACAACCGTGCGCAGTTCCTCGCCTGATAATGCGTCTTTATGCACCTGATCAATAGACACGCCAAATAAACGCAAAAGACATTTAGCGACCCAGGTAATCGAGTATACAAACGGCAAAAAAACCAATTGCAAGACCATCAAAGGCAAAGAGCAGGCAAAAGCCACTTGTTGTGGGTATAACGCAGCTAGTGTTTTAGGTGTCATCTCTGAAAAGACCAAAATAATAATGGTTAATAATGCCGTTGCTATTAGCACCCCGGCTTCCCCATACAGGCGTTCGCCAACCAGCGTTACAGCCATAGAAGCAACGATATTAGCCACTGTATTGCCAATTAAGACGACACTTAATAAACGCTCAGGACGCGCTAAAAGTTGACTCACTCGGATGGCTTTTTTGTTCTTTTGTTTAACTAAATGACGCAATCGATAACGGTTTAACGACATCATTCCAATTTCTGCAGCAGAGAAAAATCCCGCGAGCACAACCAACATCAATACAATAAACATAAGAATAGATGAAGAAAGCTGCACAGATTGTCCTTAAGAGTCGATTGAAGAACTAATCATAGCAAAAATTAACCGTCTCTGTGATATACTTTCCGCAGATAATCCTGCACAAGAATACCGAGGTAAACTATGTTTGAAAATTTAACTGAACGATTAACCCGTACGTTTAAAAATTTAAGCGGCCAGGGACGCCTAACCGAAAACAATATCCAAGATGCCTTGCGCGAAGTGCGTCTTTCACTGCTGGAGGCAGACGTTGCTCTACCGGTGGTCAAAGAGTTTATCGAACAAATAAAACAAAAGGCATTAGGCCAAGATGTCATCACCAACTTAAAACCAGATCAAGCCCTCATTAAAATTGTTCATGATGAATTAATCCATATCATGGGCGATGTGCGGACTGAACTAAATACCAAAACCCAACCACCTGCCGTTTATTTAATGGCTGGATTACAAGGTTCAGGTAAAACCACCAGTGCCGCTAAGCTTGCCCGGTATTTAAAAGAGACCGATAAGAAAAAAGTAATGCTAGTGAGCGTGGATACTTACCGGCCAGCGGCAATCCAACAACTGAAGCTACTTTCCAAGAAAATTGATGTCACTTTTTTCCCTGCAGAGGTTCATGAAAAGCCGTTAACCATCGCACGCAACGCGTTGGATAGCGCCAAAAAACAATTCATGGATATTGTCATTATCGACACCGCCGGTCGTTTGCATATCGATACAGACATGATGGCAGAAATCAAAGCATTACATCAAGCCGTCAAACCCGTAGAAACCCTGTTTGTTGTAGACAGCATGACCGGGCAAGACGCTGCGAACACGGCGAAAGCGTTTCATGACGCATTACCACTGACCGGTATCATTTTAACCAAAACCGATGGCGATGCCCGCGGTGGAGCCGCCCTATCCGTTAGACAGATCACAGGACAACCCATCAAATTCATGGGCACCGGTGAAAAAATTGACGCGCTAGAACCCTTTCACCCAGAACGCGTCGCATCCCGCATTCTAGGAATGGGCGATATCTTAACGCTCATTGAAGAGGTCGAGCGTAAAACGGATAAGCTGGCAAGTGAAAAATTAGCCAAAAAAATAAAAAAAGGAAATGGGTTCGACCTTGATGATTTTAAACAACAACTATTGCAAATGAACAAAATGGGCGGCATCGCTGGTATGATGAGCAAGCTACCTGGAATGAGTCAATTACCCCAGCAAGCAACTAGCCAGGTCAACGATAAGACATTATCACAAACGGTTGCGATTATTAATTCAATGACCATGAAAGAGCGACGAATTCCAAAGCTTATTGTCGGCTCTCGCAAAAAACGTATTGCGCTAGGCTCAGGAACTCAAATACAAGACGTTAATCGTTTGCTTAAACAATTTAATCAAATGCAAAAAATGATGAAAAAATTTACCAAACCAGGCGGCTTGAAACAAATGATGCGGGGCATGGGTGGCATGAGCGGATTACCAGGAATGAAAGGGATACTACCCGGAGAATAAATTAATATCAGAAACACTTCCAATGCCGCGTTAATTTTCGTACAATACACGGCATTTTTACATAACCAAGGATCACGTCCCTATTCACATCCTAGTACTGTTTACAAAGGGTATGAATAAGAACAAAAGTCCAAGTTTAAAACAGAGGCAACAATGGTCGTTATACGTTTAGCACGAGCAGGCGCCAAAAAGCGTCCTTTTTATCACATCGTTGTGACTGATAGTCGCAGACGTCGCGATGCAAATTACATTGTGCGTATTGGCTACTACAATCCAGTTGCACGCGGACAAGAGATCCGTTTACATCTGGAAATGGACAAATTAACGCATTGGCAAGGACTGGGAGCACAGTTATCTGATCGTGTTGCATCCTTAGCTAAAGAACATAGCAAGGCGATTGCTGCATAACGTGGATAATCCTACTGATTGGGTCGTTATTGGCCGTTTTGGCCGACCGCATGGAATCAAAGGGTATATCACCGTGCTTTCGTTCACCGAGCCACGTGAGAATATGTTGCACTATACAGACTGGAACGTTTGTATAAAGGAGCAATGGTTACCATTAAAGATATTGAGCACTGAAGTAAATAATAAATTTATTCTGGTTCAAGTCGACGGCTATGCTGAGCGGGAGCAAGTTGCTTGTCTAACAAATAGCGACATCGCAGTTAAACGCGCGCAACTACCAACGCTATCGCCAGGAGAATACTACTGGCACCAGTTAGTCGGCATGCAAGTCGTTACCCAACAAGGCAAACTATTGGGTAACGTCACTGAAGTCATGGCTACTGGCGCGAATGATGTATTGGTTGTGCTTGGTGAACGTCGTCATTTAGTTCCCTATATACTTGATGATTGTGTGATCAGCATTAATGACGCACAGCGACTGATCACGGTTAACTGGGATCCCGATTTCTGATGCTTCATTTAGGTGTTATCAGTTTAATGCCTGACATGTTCGTAAGCCTTCGACATGGCGTGATCGGTCGAGCGATAGAGCAGGGTCGAGCCAGGATCGATTACTGGAATCCGCGCGATTGGGCGGTTAACGCGCATCGACAGGTTGATGACAAGCCGTACGGCGGTGGCCCCGGCATGGTGATGATGTACGAGCCATTAAGTGCGGCGATTAATCATGCTAGACGTCAGATGCCTGCAACGTGCAAAACCATTTACTTGAGTCCGCAAGGAAAGCGCATTCAGCAAGCGGAATTAAATCAAGTCGCTGAATGTCGTCAGTCACTGCTTTTTTTAGCGGGTCGATACGAAGGGATTGATGAACGGCTCATAGCCCATCATGTAGATGAAGAATGGTCGCTTGGCGATTTCGTTTTAAGTGGCGGGGAATTAGCGGCGATGGTATTTATCGATGCAATCATCCGCCTGCTGCCTGGAAGCCTGGGACATCAAGGTTCGGCACAACAAGATTCATTTATGAATGGGTTATTAGATTATCCTCACTACACGCGACCCGCTGTTGTTCATGGCGAGCCTGTTCCAGAGGTGTTGCTCGGTGGAAGCCATCGCGATATTGACCGGTGGCGAAGGAAACAATCACTAGGAAAAACCTGGTTAAAAAGACCAGATTTATTAGAAAAATTACAATTAAATAATGCAGATGAACAACTGCTTATCGAGTTTAAACGCGAGCACGGTGGTTCCCATTAGGAACGTGCCATTTTAGGAGTAACCAATGAACATTATCGATCAAATCAACGCTGAGCAAATGCAAGGCAAAGTGATACCAGAATTTAATCCAGGTGACACTGTATTGGTTCAGGTTAAAGTAAAAGAAGGCGCTCGCGAACGTTTACAGGCGTTTGAAGGTGTTGTTATTGCCAAACGTAACCGCGGACTGAATTCGGCGTTCACTGTACGAAAAATTTCTCATAACGTCGGTGTTGAGCGCGTTTTTCAAACATACAGTCCTGTTGTCGACAGCATTACCGTTAAACGCCGTGGCGATGTACGTCGCGCCAAACTTTATTATCTGCGCAACCTCGCAGGCCGAGCTGCACGCATTAAAGAAAAATTGGCCGGTAAAAAAGGCGATTAATTGCAAAAACTCATCGTATCTACATTTAGCACACCACTTGGCTGGCTTGACGTACGGTACGATGAGCATTTCGTTCATCACGCCGTTTTTGTTGAACAAAAAACGCATCAGCAAGAACACAATGAGGCGGGGATGGTTATCGCCAATGAAATTGACGCCTATTTCCATAATCCCCACCATCGCTTTCAATTAGCCTTAAAACCTCAAGGTACCATCTACCAGCAACGTGTTTGGAATGAATTACTCGTTATTCCAATAGGTCGCACGGTAACTTATGGCGAACTAGCCAACACCTTGCAAAGCGGCCCACGAGCCGTAGGACAAGCCTGTAAAAAAAACCCAATTGCACTGTTTATTCCTTGCCATCGTGTCGTAGGCAAAGCAAACCAAGGTGGTTATATGGGGCGCGCCAGCGCTCTTCATTACAAAATTGCTTTGCTCAAGCATGAGCTCTACCCGTCAGCATCCTAAAGAATTTTCTCGAAAAATCGTAATTTATAGCCAAACACAGTATATACTATAAATACAACGGACTCCTGGGGGAAGCTATTCATGAAGAAATTACCGCTTACGATGGTGCTATTCATTTTCCCCGTCCAACTTGTTCTGGCTAATTGTGATTTAACGCAGTTTCACTGGGATTGTGAAATGCCACTTCATATCAAACCAACGCCACCCGCATCGTCATTGGTATATTGCGGCGATACCTATGGTTATATTACTAAAACGCAATATGATCAATTGGCACGTTACCAACGCGCCGATGTCAACATGAGCTTAACCATCAATGATGAATATGCCGACAGTCCGTGTAGTCCTGCCGAAAGATAAACCGCGCCACAGTGTTTTATACTACGCGGGCTCCTATATGTTACAATTCGCGTTTAAACATACTCAAGGCGCACCTTGGCTCCCCTAAAACAAATTGATGATGCGCTCTGCGACCAAGGATTTCATATCATCGATGATTTTCTAGATGAGCATCATTATCAGAATTTACGCGCCGTTATACTATCCATGCACAACCAAGCGCAGTTCAAATCTGCAAAAATTGGTCATGCACGGGATGCCATCAATGAAACACGTATTCGCAACGACCAAATCTACTGGCTGGATGAACAAACAGATGATCCGTCAATAAACGCTTATTTCAATGCGATAAACAAAACCGCTAAAATCTTAAACCGGTCTCTATTTCTTGGCTTAGTCGACTTTGAGGCGCATTTTTCGGCATACAAGCCTGGCAGTTTTTATAAAAAACATATTGATCAATTTTCAACAACTAAAGAGCGACGCATTTCGTGTGTCTACTATTTAAATGACGAGTGGCAGCCTAACTTTGGCGGGGAGTTAACCCTTTATAATAAACAGGGCATTCCACTCCCTGGACTCTTACCACACGGAAACCGATTTATTTGTTTTAACAGCGATATACCGCATGAAGTCCAAATAACACACCGGATGAGGTATAGCATTGCTGGGTGGTTTAAAGTGCGCGCTTTACGTTGACAATTAGAATCATGAAAAAAATTCAATTAACTCTTTTTTAAAGTTAGACATGACGTTATCATTGCTCATAAAAAAATGGACGCGATACGACATGAAGACACTGAATAAACATAGCGCATGGGCATCATTAGAAGAAAACGCTCGCGCGCTTGATATGGCCACCATAACCTCTTTAAATCAAAATACAATTGATCGCGAACAACATTACAGCGCGTCATCTTGTAACATACACCTTAACTACTCAAATCAACGCGTCACGGACAAAACACTGGAATTATTATTTTCACTTGCTGAACAATGCCAATTGCGAGAAAAAATTCATGCATTGATGCGCGGGGATAAAGTTAATTATAGTGAAGATCGACCAGCACTGCATACCGCATTACGAGCTAATAACGATACACCGATTTGGGTGGACACACAAAATGTGATGACACAAATCAGTGACGCCCGCGTTAAAATGCAACTGATTATCGATAAAATAAGACAAAAGAAATGGCTCGGTCACTCTGGCAAAACAATAACTGATATAGTGAATATTGGCATCGGCGGCTCTGATTTGGGACCTAGATTTTGTTTAAAGGCTTTGGCTGATTACACGTCCATTGATTTAGGCTACCATTTCATTTCTGACGTGGATCCGACCGGCTTTAACACTGCCGTAGCAAAACTCAACCCAGAAACCACCTTGTTTATTATTTCATCGAAATCCTTTACTACCAAAGAAACCCTCTATAACGCAAAAAAAGCGAAAGATTGGATAAACAGCCCCGCCCATCTTGATAAGCATTTTATAGCAGTCACGGCTAATCCTGAACAAGCCCAGCAATTTGGCATACATACCGTGTTACCGATCTGGGATTGGGTCGGTGGTCGTTTTTCTTTATGTTCATCGATTAATTTAATCACAGCGATCGCCATCGGATTTGAGGCATTTAACCAGTTGCTTTCCGGTGCAAACAGCATGGATAACCACTTTCACAATACAGAATTTAACCGCAATCTACCTGTTATTTTGGCATTGCTCGGCATATGGAATAATAATTTTTTTAACATTCATAATTTACTCATTTTAACATACACCCAAAAATTAGAACAATTCGTTCCTTTTGTTCAGCAAATAGACATGGAAAGTAATGGGAAATCTATCGATAACCAAGGAAATCCCGTAAAGCTCATCACTGGCCCAATTGTTTGGGGTGGCTTGGGCAATCAAGCACAACATAGTTACTACCAACTTCTTTGCCAAGGGACACATAAGATAACAGCCGATTTTATTACGGCAGATACATTTGATGATCAAATCATAAACACGATGTGCGAGGCTAAAATACAGGTTTTAACTGAAGGCGTTCACGATCAGATTAACGCTCAAGCGCACATTCCTGGCAACATTTCTCTCAACCACATCCGAATAAAAGATTGCTCTCCATTTACAATCGGAGAATTAGTTGCACTTTATGAGCATAAAATATTTACACAAAGCGTCATTTGGGACATCAACCCGTTCGATCAGCCTGGTGTAGAAAGCGCCAAAACCATTCCAATGTTCCTCAGGATGGCTGATTACAAATCACCCATCCCTCAGCAAGACTTATGTGAGATTTAAAAACAGACCCTAGTTTTTCCTTAATTAGTCCAATCCCATGTCATGCTTTAACTTGGCTTCCAGTGCATGCACCGATTTTTCATCTCGCGATTTAAGCGGTTTGCAATCTTGCCCAACATAAACGGTCCAGGGCTCTAAACTCTTTCTAACGATGCAACCAGCCCCGACAGCAGCGCCCTCACCGATAGTAACACCAGGAAAAATAATCACATTTGTACCAATGATGGCGTGTTTACCAATGTGCACAGTCGAGCGTTTCACATGAGTATACTCTGCTGGAACCGTTGGGTTGGTTAGAAAGCCATTCGTAAAATCATCCGATCCAGTAATGACTCGACAGCCGGCACTAAAGCCTGAAAAATCATCCATGTAAAATTTACCGCCGCCAATCACACTACAAAATGAAGAAATGTGCACAAACCGCCCTATTTTTGTCTCTTCTCCCGCATTCAAAAAAACGAAGTCATCGATTTGAGAAAAGTCCCCTATAGAAAAATTGGCTTGATTTAATATTTTTGCCCAATCATATATTTTTGCTTTCATTGTGGTTCCGCTCCTGCATGCCTATTTCCAACTGATATGTTTTTATATTTTTATCGCTCGACTGAAGTATAATACCTTAAAATTCATTTTCAATGCTTATGTTTTTAATCTTCCATGTTAAAATATAAGTATTAAATGATGATTCTCAATAAGTTGGTCTTCGGTGAAAAAGAAAATATGCATTGTGGCAAGCTACGCACCATCCATCCTCAACTTTAGAAAAGAGTTAGTTATTGAACTAGCTAAAACATGTGATGTTTATGTTTGCGCACCATTTACAGATGCTGCTATTCAGAAGAAGATTGAAGCCCTGGGTATTATTTGTTTACATGTGCAAATGAGCGCTGAGACGCTTAATCCTTTCGTTAATATTAAATACTTGCATGCCCTTTTTACACATTTTAAAAAAATAAAACCGAATATCGTGCTTGGCTATACCATCAAACCGGTCATATGGGGTTCATTTGCTGCCAAATTTGCCAGAGTAAGTTATGTTTCGTCAATGATCACTGGGTTAGGTTACTCGTTTACGGAACTTCACTCGATAAAACGAAAAAGTATTAATAAATTAGTCTGTGTATTGTATAGAAGCGCCTTGTATTTCAACCAGGTTGTTCTTTTTCAAAATCAGGATGACCGCAATCTGTTTAAACAGAAAAGCATGTTAAAGAACACGCGTTCGATTGTAGTCAATGGTTCTGGCGTTAACCTTGAGCACTATTATAATATAGAACACTTTCCAGAAAACATTACTTTTTTAATGGTGGCCCGTTTATTAAAAGATAAAGGCATTTATGAATACATCGCGGCAGCACGGCAGATTAAAGCGAAATACCCAAACGTTAGCTTTAATTTAGTCGGTTGGATTGATGACAACCCCT
>CANJFK010000018.1 GCA_947473535.1 Legionellaceae bacterium
AAGATATCAAACCGAACCGGTTTGCCAGGAAGGGCCAGATCAGGCTCTAATAACGACGGCAAGCGCTGTGGCCATTTTACAACCACTCGTCGACGAGCCCTCGTAATAGCTAATTGAATTAATTCATGAGCATCTTGGTCTGCGCCAAACAAGTGCTGTAACACTTGCATGTCTTTTTTAACCAGAGCCGATTTTTGGCGCTCTGGATGCATGGGATCAATGTAAATAACATCAGGATAATCAGCTACAGGTAAATCTTGCAAATAAGAACGAGCATCCGTATACAACAGTTCAAGCAACAGTGGCTGTGATGAGTCTAGCGCTAAGCGATTCAATGCATCGCGCAATAAAGCCGCCATAATGGGTTGACGCTCAAGCATTAATACCGTTGCACCAAAGCTCGCTAAAATAGCTGCATCCCTACCCCAGCCTGCCGTTACATCGAGAATACGTAAACCTGAATTTGGTTTGCAAGCACGCACCAAGCCTTGTTTTTTTCCAGCATCACGCCGCTTTTGCCACGTTTGGTTGCTGAAATCAACAAACAGGGGTCTGAACTCATCCGAAAGCAAAACCAATTTATCAGCCCTGACACATAAACGAGGCAAGACATCATTGTCGACAGTAAAGTCAAACTCCAGCGCCAAAGCGTTTGCTCTATCGCAGAGCTCATCTGCATCAAAACCAATTGCCATTGTATTATTCATTACTAGCCAGAAACTTATCAACATAATCAGAAAGAGAAGTAAACACTGGAACGTCAGGATAGCCAGCCAATCCGATTTGGTCTGTCATCTGCGACAGCACCATGATAGGCTTCGCACCAACGGCAATTGCTGCTTGAATATCAGATACTCGATCACCGACAAACGGTACGTCAATGAGTGAGCACTTAAAACACGTGGCAATGGCAAGCAACATGCCTGGCTCAGGTTTTCGGCAGGTGCAGCCCGTGTCTGGCATATGTGGACAATATTCAATGATATCAATGAAACCACCAGCCTGCTGCACAAGAGCGCGCATTTTTTCGTGAATAGCACCCAACTGCACTACGTCATAAAACCCGCGTGAAATACCTGATTGATTCGTAGCAACGCCTACTCGATACCCTGCCGTATTCAGTCTAGCAATGGCGAGTGCACTGCCTGGTAATAACACAAATTCGTCAGGCGATTTTATATAATGCATTGAATCACGATTGATAACACCATCACGATCTAAAATGATCACTTTATTCACGTTTGATACCTAACGCTTAAATTTAAAAGAGCAGGGTCTGATAACAATTCATCATCAGAAGCCCGACGCCACGCGACTTGTAATCGATGGCACTACCTTAAGCTTTTTATCTAAAATTAACAATTAAATGTAGCCTGGATGAAGCGTAGCGTAATCCAGGAAACGATGCCTCACACAGGCGCGGCTCCCGGATTACGCTCCGCTTCATCCAGGCTACATCAAAAATTTAGCTTAAGGTAGTGCCATTGACCCTAGTAATCTCAAGATGACGCACCTGACTGCAAAAGTGAAATATCAGCCACACCTTGCAATAAGTGTTGCAATCGCGCTAACAATCGCAATCGATTCTGCCGGATCGCCTCATCCTCAACCATAACCATCACGTGCTCAAAAAAAGCGTCGACTGGGTCACGCAGGCCTGCCAATTGACTCAGAATATGACCATAATCCCCAGCGCTATAAAGCGATGAAACCTGCAGTTCAACAGCTTGTACACGTTCAAACAGTACCTTTTCAGCAGCAACATCTAACAAATCAGCATCGATTGTTTTATTTTCAACAACCGATGGTGCATGTTGTAACAAATTATTCACGCGCTTGCAGGCAGCAGAGAGTGCCTCGGCTTCAGGTAACTTTATAAATGTTAACACCGCTTTGACGCGTTTATCAAGGTCAAAAAGCCAATCGTCTTGACGTGCGCGTACTGCATTCACGATATCAGACGCAATGCCTTGTCCCTGATAAAAAGATTGCAAACGGTCTAAAATAAACGGTCGTAATTCAGCAACGGCGTTATCCGCATCTTGCAAGCAATCACCATAAATATGCCGTGCTTGGTTAATTAACGTTGAGAGGCTCAACGCAATGGGTGTTGCAATTAACATCCGGACGACGGCAAGTGCATGTCGCCTGGATTTAAATGGATCTTTCACGCCGGTCGGTTTTTGACCGATAGCAAACGTACCAACAAGCGTATCCATACGATCTGCCAAAGATAAGGCTATGCCTAAATTAGAACAAGGTAATACATCGGCCGCAAATCGTGGCATATATTGCTCATTCAACGCCTGCGCCACGGCATTCGTTTCCCCATCGTGACACGCATAATAATATCCCATTAAGCCTTGTAATTCAGGGAATTCACCGACCATTCCAGTCATGAGATCACATTTACTCAATTGGGCCGCGCGCCGCGCTTGCTGTTGATCAAGTTCGAGTGGCGATACCAGACAATCCATCAACGCTTGTATTCGCAACGCTTTATCTGCCAAACTACCTAAACGTGCCTGAAACACTACGTTTTTAGTTGCATCGATGAATTGATCGAGCGACTTTTTCCTATCCTGGCGATAAAAGAAATCTGCATCGCTTAGCCGCGCACGCATCACGTTTTCATTACCTAAAATGACTTGCGCAGGATTTTTACTCTCAATATTAGCAATGGTGATAAAATGAGGCAATAACTGTCCTTTATTGTCCCGTAAAGCAAAACATTTTTGATGAGACTGCATGGCTGCAATGAGCGCTTCCGCTGGAACATCAAGAAATTTTGGCGAAAAATCAATCATCAAGGCATGTGGCCATTCAACAATCGAGGTCACTTCGTCAAGCAATGCATCTGGCATAATGGCCTCTGCATGCAACGACGACGCCAATTGCTGCACTTGCGTTATAATCATCTGACGTCTTAAGGCAAAATCGGCGATCACAAAGGCATTGTTTAACACTGACTCATACGATCGCGGCGATAAAATACTTAAGGACTGAGGATGATGAAAACGATGTCCAATACTTTGACGACCCGTTTGCACCCCTAAAATCTCGCATGATACAACATCGTCACCTAATAGTAATACGCTCCAATGCACTGGGCGAACAAACTCGGTATCGCCACTACCCCAACGCATCGGTTTGGCAATAGACAAGCCGGCAACCGCATTTTTTATAAGAGAAGGCAATAATTCACGTGTACTAACACCTGCTTGAGTGGATTCATACACCCACCACTCGCCTTTATCAGTCTTCGTTTTAGTTAATTTATCAATCGTAACACCACACGATTTTGCAAAACCAAGTAATGCGGGCGATGGTTGCCCTTCTGCGTCCACTGCCGCCGCGCCCGCCGGACCTCGGCGAGAAATAGGTTGGCTCGTTTGCGCCGCTTGCACATCGTGAATTAAGACAGCTAATCGCCTGGGTGTCGCAAAACATGTCACCTGTCCATGCTGCAAGTTGGCCTTAGCAAACGCCGCTACTAAATTATGCGCCAATGCATCCGATAACGGTTGTACCGCGCCTGATGGCAGCTCTTCTGTGCCTAGCTCAAATAATAAATCATTCAACATCACATACTCTCATGGGAAAACCTAGTGCTTCACGCGCTTGATAGTAAGCTTGTGCCACGGCCCGTGACAGTTGTCTTACACGTAAAATATAGCGTTGACGTTCAGTCACAGAAATGGCGTGCCGCGCATCTAATAAATTAAACGTGTGGGAGGCTTTTATCACCATCTCATAGGCCGGCAATGGTAATTGCAATGCCACTAATTTCTGCGACTCTTCTTCGTAATAATCAAACTGTTTAAGCAAAAAACAAACGTCTGCATGTTCAAAATTATAGGCCGACATTTCGATTTCATTTTGGCGAAATATATCACCATATGTCACTATGCCATGTACTGTATTGCTCCAAGGCATATCAAAAAAACTATCAACACCTAAAATTGACATCGCTAGGCGCTCAAGTCCATAGGTCAGTTCACCAGTAACGGGCTTACAAGGCAAGCCGCCTACTTGCTGAAAATAAGTAAATTGCGATACTTCCATGCCATTTTGCCAAACTTCCCAACCCAATCCCCAAGAACCCAAGGTGGGAGACTCCCAATTATCCTCGACAAAACGAATGTCATCACTCAATGGATCAACACCCAATACACGCAACGAATTCAGGTATTTTTCTTGAATGTCGAGGGGCGATGGTTTCAGAACAACTTGAAATTGGTAGTAATGTTGTACACGATTTGGATTTTCACCATACCGGCCGTCTGTGGGGCGCCTGGAGGGTTGAACATACGCCGCTGACCAAGGCTCAGGACCAATGGCACGCAAAAACGTGGCAGGATGAAACGTGCCAGCACCGACTTCCATATCAAGCGGTTGTAATATCACACAACCTTGAGCGGCCCAGTATTGTTGTAACGTTAGGATAATATCTTGGAAGGTGCGGGGTTTTGTCATGTGTATTTGTCTCATTGCGTGGAATAAATTGAGGACATTTCAATCGGGCGTATTAGGCCCAACAATCAAGGGCACTACCTTACGCGTTTAGTTAAATGTAGCCTGGATGAAGCGTAGCGTAATCCGGGAGCCGCGCCTGTGTGAGGCATCGTTTCCCGGATTACGCTACGCTTCATCCAGGCTACATCAACATTTTGGCTTAAGGTAGCGCCATAGACCCAACAATTATTTTCCAGACGCTTTGTCAATCAACGCTTGCAGTGCTTCTTCAGTCGCTGCACCAGGAATAAATGCAGGCTCACTGTCCGCTTTAAATTTGCCACCTGGTGTTGCTAAAACGATAAACGCTGGCGTACCCATCAGGTGCATTTTTTCTGCGAGCTGACGATTGGCGTCCAATAGATCAGTGACGGCTTTACTATCCATGTCGGTTTTCAATTTAATCATATTTAAACCGGCTGATTGCGCCGCTTGCATGACGATGTCTTTATCCAAATGCTTGTCAATTTTCAGTAGCGCTTCTTGCATCGGCATATATTTGCCTTGCATTGCGGCAGCCAGTGCAACTCTGGACGCGATTTCAGAGCTCTTGCCAAAAATGGGGAACTCTTTGAAAACAACGCGTAAATTAGCGTCTTTTTTAACTAACTCACTAACAACAGGTTTCATTTTTTTGCAATGAATGCATTGATAATCGAAAAATTCGACTAACGTAACATTGCCATTAGGGTTACCGGTGACAGCCAATGTCTCACCCAGTAACAAATCTGCATTTTCCAAAATGGCAGATTTTGCTTCTTTTTGCATATTCTGTTGTTGTTTTTGTTGTAAAGCCTGAGATGCCTCAAGTAATACTTCCGGATTACCAACCAAATAATCGTGCACGATTTGTTCAATTTCTTTTTTTTGCTCTGTTGAAGTCACAGCGTCCGCCATCACCATAGGCGATACCATCGCTGTCATTAATGCGCTCGCTGTCAATATACTCGTAAATTTCACCCTGCTCTCCTTTAATAGACATAATTACCAATCAGAACGAACCGTAGCACCTGGTTCGCTTAAATTCAACCTATAATAGACAAAAAAACGTAACTGCGCACGCCATACGAAAAATCACGCTTCAACGGTCAAATTAGCATAAGCTAAAACCAACCATTTACTTCCCTGATCTGCAAACTTAACTTGAACACGCGTGTGAGCGCCTTGGCCTTCAACCGCTAGAACGACTCCCGGCCCAAATTTAGCATGACTCACTTGTTGCCCAAGACGAAATCCAGACTCGTGCGCAGCAGCGGGCGCAAATTTTTTCCCCTGAGGGACAGAGAAACGTGATTTAGCGCGCACTTCATCTAGCAATTCAGCAGGTAATTCCGCCAAAAAACGAGACGGCCGATGATACTCCTCACGACCATATAAACGTCGTATTTCAGCATACGATATCACTAATTTTTCCATCGCTCGCGTCATCCCTACATAGCAAAGTCTGCGCTCTTCTTCAAGTCGTCCAGGCTCCTCCATTGACTGCTTCCCTGGAAATAATCCCTCTTCCATCCCAACTAAAAATACCAATGGAAATTCAAGCCCTTTTGCTGCGTGTAATGTCATCATATGAACATGCCGTTCATGCTCATCGGCTTGCATTTCTCCCGCTTCCAGTGATGCATGCGCTAAAAACGCAACCAGGATAGGCAACGCTTCATCCATATCTTGTTCATAGCGAAATTCTTTGGCCGCATTAACTAATTCTTGCAAATTTTCCAGTTTGGATTCGGATTTATCACCTTTTGTTTTCGCAAAATGCGTGTGCAAACCACTCGCATGAAGCACTTCACTAATTTGCTCGTCTAACTCAAGGCTTGCGGTTTGTTTTTGTAAGCGTTCAATCAGCATAATAAAATTAGATAACGCTGTCGAGGCGCGTTGAGGTAACTGGCCTGACGTTATCAACTGTGATGCAGCTTGCCATAACGATAGTTGGCGCTCACGAGCTAGCGCACGCAAATCATCCAACGTTTTTTCGCCAATACCGCGCGTTGGGAAATTAACAACGCGTTCAAATGCCGTGTCATCCTGCACGTTTGCCACCAAACGTAAATAAGCCAAGGTATCCTTGATTTCAGCACGTTCAAAAAAACGCACGCCTCCGTGAATACGATAAGCAATACCAGCACGCAATAATGCTTCTTCTAAAACCCTTGATTGAGCGTTTGAGCGATATAATATAGCAATTTCTTCAGCCGATCGCCCTCGATTGATTTCCATTAATATGTGTTCGCTGACAAAGCGCGCTTCCTCCAATTCGTTGAATGCACTAAAAACAACTATTTTCTCACCGGCATGACCCGCGGTCCATAAATCTTTGCCCATCCGTGATTGATTGTGCGTAATTAATGCGTTAGCAGCATCCAGGATTGTCGATGTTGAGCGGTAATTTTGCTCCAGTCGAATCAGTTGTGTGTGAGTGAAATCACGAGAAAAACGCTGAATATTTTCAACTTTGGCGCCGCGCCATCCATAGATAGATTGATCATCATCTCCAACAGCCATAACCGCTGCTTGCTCGCCCGCCAATAAGCGAATCCAAGCATATTGAATCGTATTGGTATCTTGAAATTCGTCAACCAAAATAGCTTGGAACCGTTGTTGATACTGCGCTAACAAGGGAGGATTGTCGCGTAACAATTCGTGGCAGCGCAGCAATAATTCCGCAAAATCAATCACACCTGCTCGTTGGCAAGCCTGTTCATACGCTTGGTAAATTTGTAACAAGGTCCGTGCAGGACCATATTGAGGGGCATTAATATGCTGTGGGCGCAATCCCTCGTCTTTTTTACCATTAATAAAGGATTGAGCTTGCTTAACCGGCCATTGCTCGACATCCAAATTAAGCGCGGCAATGGCTCGCTTGATAACGCGCGCCTGATCGTCACTATCCAAAATGTGAAATTGCTCAGGCAATTTCGCCTCTGCGTAATGCCTCCGCAGGAGACGATGGCATAAGCCATGAAATGTGCCGACCCACAATCCCTGCAATGGGCAAGAAAGAAGACTGCTTAAGCGCGCTTTCATTTCACCAGCCGCTTTGTTGGTAAATGTTACCGCTAAAATGGCATGGGGCGAAATATGTTGAACCTCGACCAACCAGGCAATACGACTAACCAATACTCGCGTCTTACCACTACCCGCTCCAGCGAGGACTAACGCATTTCCCAATGGCGCCGTTACCGCACTGTGTTGCCTTTCATTCAAACCATCTAACCATGCTGCCGTCGCCATATGTCATTCCAAACAAAAAAATAGTAGAAGATTAACATAATATGGTGTTCATTTGTATTCAAGAAACACGTTCTGGTGTACCATGATTTTTTGCTATCAAAACAATAAAAAAATCATGCGCTTAAACTTTACCTTAGCTAGCCTACTTAGCACTCTGTTATTATCTGCTTGTGTAAGCAAAGGCACAAATCCGGACGATCCGTATGAACCATTTAATCGCAAAATTTATACATTCAATTCAGCCGTTGATACGGTCATTTTAAAGCCTTCCGCTAAACTTTATACCGCCGTGTTACCCGCTAAAATCCGCGCAGGGATCAATAATGTTTACAATAATGTGAATATGCTACCGACGGTCGCTAACGATTTATTACAGGCCGATTGGAATGATGCCATCAAAGACACTTGGCGCTTTATTGCAAACACAACCCTTGGTATCGGGGGTATTTTTGATCCTGCGAGCACGTTTAGCTTACCGCCACACAGTAATGATTTAGGGTTAACATTTGCAAAATGGGGTGATAAAAAATCACCTTACCTGGTTATCCCGCTGTTGGGTCCCAGTACGTTTCGTGATGGCATGGGCATGATGTTTGATTACGCGCTTTTCACGCCATACCCTTATATTCGATCAGATGCATGGATCTATGGATTATTAGCATTACGATACGTTGATTTGCGCTCCCAAATGCTAGACACAGAACGATTAATGGCGGACGCTATCGACAAATACACCTTCATGCGGGATGCATACTTACAACATCGCAATTTTTTGATTACGGGTGAGCAACAAGATACCGGCTCGCTGTATGTTGATGAAGAGACCGAAAAAGCGGATAGCAGTATCTTGCCACAAACACCGGCTGATGGTACTCCGTCTAAATTTCCACTGACTACGGCACATAATGCTACACATCGCACTGTACCAGCCTGAAATTCCGCCTAACACAGGCAATATCATTCGACTCTGCGCCAATAGCGGCGCATTGTTGCATTTAATTCACCCATTAGGCTTTGCGTTAGATGACAAACGGATGCGTCGTGCCGGTCTTGATTATCACGAATGGGCAAATATTGTCCATTATATGGATGACGCAGCGTTTATTGAAAAAAATCAGCAACGGCGTATTTTTGCTTGCTCAACCAAGGCCCAAAAAAATTACAATGACATTGT
>CANJFK010000019.1 GCA_947473535.1 Legionellaceae bacterium
AAGGCGCTGCCACTTAATTGTTCGGCATAGAGGCCCAGATTGCATTGCTGCGGCGAATTTTGGTTAGGAGGCAGCGCTCCTTCAATCGCTTCAGTGAGATGGTAATTGCCAAAACCTGCTGAATACATCACTATTTCCTTACGTAGATTACTCAACGATATACTAAATCAAGGCAAAAACAAGTAATTCAGACAAATTGTTTCGGTAAAGCTATTCGCATTGTATAATTACTTCATATACCAATTTAACGGGATGAACTCATGGCGGGTCATAGTAAGTGGGCTAATATTAAATTTCGTAAAGGCGCGCAAGACGCTAAACGAGGAAAAATTTTCACTAAGTTAATTCGTGAGATTTCAGTCGCTGCGCGCATGGGTGGGGCGGATGAGTCATCGAATGCTCGATTACGCGATGCCATCACGAAAGCGCTAAAGGTTAATATGAAGCGTGATACCGTTGATAATGCCATTAAAAGGGGTGTTGGTGGCCTAGACGGCGCTAATATGATAGAGATGAGTTATGAAGGGTATGGGCCAGGTGGTATTGCTATTTTGGTTGATTGCCTTTCTGATAATAAAAATCGCACTGTTTCTGAAGTCAGGCATGCTTTCACTAAACATGGTGGAAATTTAGGTACCGATGGATCGGTTTCGTATCTTTTTAATAAACAAGGCGAAATTTTACTGGCTCCTACTCAGCATGAAGAACAAGCCATGGATGTTGCTATAGAATTTGGAGCAGATGATGTCATTCTTGAGGAAGGGCAAATTGAAGTGATTACCGCGGTTGAACATTATCATACTGTCTTATCCGCACTGCAATCAGCAAATTTTGAAGTAGAGCATTCGCATATTACCAGGCGTGCTCAGCTCATGGTGCCTATGGATAAAGAGACCACGGAAAGTCTGGAAAAATTAATTGATATGCTTGAAGACCTTGACGATGTGCAAGCGGTGTATAGTAATGCCGAATTTATTGAGCAGTTTATTGAGACCACAGCATAATGACCGTTATTTTAGGGATCGATCCAGGATCACGCGTAACGGGTTATGGCCTTATTAAAGAGCATAATCGCCAACTTCAGTATATCGATAGTGGCTGTATCCGCACATCAGAGGGCGAATTAAGTCAACGATTGCTGCAGATTTTTAATGGGGTTTGCCAGTTAATGGAAAATTTCAGCCCCAGTGAAGTAGCTATTGAGCAGGTGTTTATGCATAAGAATGCTAGCTCAGCGCTGAAATTAGGCCACGCGCGCGGTGTAGCAATGGTTGCCTGCGCATCGCATCGAGTCAAAGTCAGCGAATATTCAGCACGTGAAGTCAAGCAGTCCGTTGTTGGTTACGGAGCAGGACTGAAAGAGCAGGTAAAGCACATGGTTGTGAATTTATTAATGTTATCTAGCTCACCACAAAGTGATGCAGCAGATGCATTGGCGATAGCTATTTGTCATAGCCATATGCGTCACGGCTTGATGGCTATACAAAAGGGGAGGGAGATGCGATGATTGGTTGGTTGAATGGTTGTGTTGTGGACAGGCATCATCCTGGTAAATTAGTTATTGATGTGAATGGTGTCGGGTATGACGTGGAAACCTCATTACAAAATTTTTTCCAGTTGGAGACTCAAGAAGGGTCAATCGGTTTGCATATTCATACCATTGTTCGTGAAGATGCGCTATTGCTTTATGGTTTTTTAGATAAACAAGAACGCTCTTTATTTCGAGCGTTAATTAAAGTTAACGGCGTTGGCCCTAAAATGGCAGTAGCCATTCTGTCCAGCATTACGCCGGATGAGTTCATACAGTGTATTAACCAGCAAAATACGATGCTATTAACCAAGCTGCCGGGAATTGGTAAAAAAACGGCAGAGCGATTAGTTGTTGAGATGAAAGACAGCATCCAGCAATTGCCTCAAGCAGCGACACTAAACAAAAAACAGCCGTCTACTCGTTTTGGCCAACAAGAAGAAGCCATTAGCGCACTTGAAGCGCTAGGATATAAACGGCAGGAAGCGGCCAAAATCATCCATAAAATTGATGATGGTCAAAAAACATGTGAACAACTAATACGGCAAGGACTACAGGCACTGGCCACGCGTTAAAATGTTGCGTTGCTCGATTCGGACCCAACAGATCATGGTCAAACCAACTGCAGAAATACCTTGCCATTCGAGCGTTTGTTTCTAAATGGACTTGACCCCATAACCCTCTAGCGTGAAATGTCAACAGACCCTAGTGGTGCGCTCAATAAGGGGCTGCCGATCCGCTTGAATGTTGTTGTTGTGAAAGAAAACACGGCGAGGGGGTTAAGAAACAGCGCCGTTGATAGGCAGAAACAGTTGGCTGTCTGAATCGGCAACGGTATCGGGAGAAATGTCTGGTACTTTATTGCTCGATGCTTCCAGACCTTTTACTATCGTATATAAACCAACAGGGTTTCTTCCCATATCAGCACTGACCGGTGATTTATCTTTTTTTGCTCTTTCACGAATTGCTTTAATTTCTTTTGCCACAAATATATTATCGACAAGACTTTTTCTTTCCCAATCAGAAATTTTTACGATGTTTTTAACAATATGCGTATATAAAGAGTTAAAACGATGTGGTTGACCTTCATATTTTTCCATAAATTTTTCAAGCATTTGCAAAGCCTGTGCGTAAAAATTTAATCCCCAGCCTACTTGGCATTGCCGTTCATAAGCTGCACGCATATCCAATAATTCAATCATGAGTTCAGCATCGCTAATCGCATTTGATACCCCAGCAATGATGGAATTAAGGACTTGAGCAACCACAACAACGGCGCGATTAAATTCTGGAGACATTTTAAGACGTACCATCCTAAGACGCTCCAGTAATGTGCGTTGTTCTGTTAATGACAATGTTAATAATTCATCGATGATAGCTTGAAGTATCATCGGTGCAATGTCGAATACGCCGCAGGGCGAACTGTTGTGATTGTTATTATAAAAAAACAGACTGACATTAGCACCGCCTGAACCGGCCATCCGTTCATCAACTCGTTGACGATAGGCTGCTTCAGTACAAAAAAATTCAGGATAATACTCATCAACGCCACTCAACAAGCGATACCCTAGATTGCACCCTATGCTTGAATCAGGAAGAATTAGCAAATTGACCAATGCCAAGCACTTTGTTTTTAAATCAACCTGCGCCAACAATTTTTTGATTAATAAGGGTGAATAATACTCATTGATACTCGATTCAAAGATGAGAGCAAACAACAAGTTTTCAACATAACGACGTTGGTCAATCACGTCCCGAATGTCGTTATTCACCTGCTCATTGTTGGATAAAATAAAATCGCGATAAACGGGGGAGTGGTTGTAGAGATATTCACCCATCACAATATATCGATCGGCTAACTCGTCATCTTCACACTCGCCCATAGTGTTGAACAGGTCCTCTAAACAATGTTGGATGTCGTCATCATCTCCTTCCATTGCATGAGGAAGCAGTGGTTGCACATCGTCAAGATTTCCCGCCTGCAGTACGGTGTAAAATAAGTTTAAAAAAACGTTGAGCAGCATTATTTTGTTATTGGCGATAGATGTTTCTTTGTCACGTATCCACTGCAACTCGTCTGCTTTAAACGGTTCATGCATAAATATGAAAATCAAGAGTTGTTCGGTTATTTGACCCAATAAATTTTTCATTTTGACTGCATTGTTGAGGGTTAGTTCTTTTTTCTTTATTGTGTTAGTGATGCCAACGAGCGTCTGTATTTCTCTTTTCAGTTGCTGTTTTAATGATACTTTTAATGGTGCTGGTGCAAGAGGCAATGAAGTAGGGCATTTTTTCGGCGTTTCTTCTTCATCGACGTGCACTTCAATTTCAACCGCTCTCGACTTGCGGGGTTTTACGGAGGCTCTTAGTTGGATGGCTTCAAGATGTTTTTGGAATATAGCAGTCCGCGGATCCTTACAACCAAAATCATTATAACGATCTATTGTTTGCAGAGTGTCTTGTATCGCTTCAATCGTTGTTTGCATTGCAAGCGCTCTTTCAGTGAGAAAGTCATGTGATAATGTTTCAATGCCTTGCCATAACAATGCAACTTCTTTGTCCAATCGCTTCAATTTTTTTTCTAACGACAAAACCACTTTCCATTTTTTTTCAACCAAGCGGTGAAATAAGTCCGTAGCAGGCTTTACACTCTGAATGATACGCTCTGTCAAAGCAGTATCCATCGGAATATGGGCCCCCTCAATTGCACCTTCAATTGCATAGTGTTTTAAAGAAATGTGTTCTACATGGCCAAACGCGTCGATATAAACGCGTAAAATCAATCGCTCACCATTTTCATTGGAATACTCGCCAGTACAATGACTGAGATCATTGTGATCCACGGAAAGATGATACGATTTTGTTAAGTTAAAATCCCTAAAAGTCGGGTGTGCTAACAACAATTCCGGTGATTCGAGCGCGACATCAAAATACTTCACTTTGCGGCCAGTTTCTTGATAGATTGCTGAGATACCTTCATAGGGCAAATCCGGAAAATTTAGTTTAAAAGCTGTCTTTATAATGAGGCCAAGGGCTTTTTTTCCATGGGATTTCAGTGGAAATTGATGATCGTCAATAAAAAAATAGAGGGCATTATTAGGCATATTTTCGCTCAATGGAGTAGATGTTATTAATATTGGGTCCTTTAACATTAGGGGATGTCGACAGCTCTTCACTCTTAAGGCCTACGTCTCGCATCCCTGACCGTGCCATTCCGATAATAGATTGAACCCTAAACTACGTTAAAGCATCAATAAAGCAATTTGGTGTTTTTTTTAAACACTGAGTATAGCATAGTGGCATGGCGTGCAGTGTATCTTGAACATTTTTTTTTGATGAAGGTGACAAATTTAGCAAGCTTAGCCTTGATGAATCATGTCGTATAAATATTCATTTTATTCTCGCATACAGGAAGAATAAAACCACTCTCAGTCCAAACGGATCGAGATGAATTTCGAAGGAAGTCAGGATACGTGTGTAAATAGGACTTTTTACATTTTAAATCGACTATAAACCTTATCACATATGGGCTATAGATTTTTTATATAAAATTAATTGGGTGCAGTTCTTTTAAAACGATGGACTATTTCTGCAAAACGCAGAATGCGTAATTCACAAATCTAATTATTTTTACAAAAATCTCTCTCAAGGGCTAAAAGGCTCAGATCTTGAAAAACTAATGGTGGTTTTTTACTGTTTCAGAAACCTCAATAATTAAATCCGATTACAACCATATACGTTCTTTTGACCAAACTAACTAGGCCTCCTCAATTTTAGTATTTTGCGAAACAACTTTATATATACTGCGCGCGGTCACAATCTATTATTAGAGCGTGTTGGGAGTGGCAATTCTGTTAAATTATTAAATAGAACTAGAACTATATAAAGGAGTGGATTTTGAACAAACTGCTGTATAGAGGAGATATAACATGAGTATCTTTGACGACGCTACAATGAGAACTATATGGGATTTATATAAAGATACGTGCGGTAATAGGTTTTACAGTACACCTGGTATAGATATTGAAGAAATTGATTTAGATATGAAAATTGTATTATGTGAACAGCTCTCGTTACCAGAAAACTCAAATTATTCTGAGATCGATATGGCCGTCACAACGCATTTAATTAATTATTTTCGGGAGACAGAGAATACAAGTGATGAAAAAAGTGCTTTGGCGGGTGAAGCTCGGGAATATCCTTTCCTGGTTCAAGAAATTAAAGATGCCGCGGAATCATGCATTAATTTACAGCACACGTTTCGACAATAATTTGATCATTCACCAGGGTCTGTTTACAATTCAGATTTCGACGTCCCACGACTTGTTCGCGGGATCCATTTCGATCTGATTCTGTGCAATAGGCCGGTGCATTAAGCAGGATCACTGGATCCCGCGAACAAGTCGCGGGACGTCGAGCTTCGGAAAATGAATTGTCAACAGACCCTAGAGTTAATGTTTTTTATTGAGCAGCAAATAGAATGACGGCATGACAATTAAAACCAATGGAACAGCAAAGATCAAACCCGAAATAATAGCAATCGCCAGTGGTTGCTGCATTTCTGCCCCCATGCCAATACCCAATGCGAGGGGTAAAAGGGCTAAGATGGCAATGATGGATGTCATTAAAATCGGTCGCATGCGAATATATCCCGCAATAAACTCATGAATATACCCATTCCCTGGCAAGATCCTTAGTCAATTTTCTTAAAGGGTAAATAACGTGGCTCCCAAAATATCGATTCAATGAGTTGCTCAAGATTTTGATCTTGATTACATTGAGCTATACCGGTTTCAATTGCTGTGCGTGCTACTGCAACGGCGATGTGTTTTGCTACCGATTGTGCGTTATCAATTGACGGTAACAACGGTAGAAAACTGTCGTGCTTGCTGTGTGAAAAATCACTAAGCGCTTGAGAGGCAGCCCAAATCATTGCTTTCGTTAGCCTTGTTGCTCGAACGGCGAGAATGCCGAGTCCAATACCAGGAAAAACCAAGGCATTATTACATTGCGCTATGGGCATCACTCTGTTTTGATATTTTACTGCAGCAAATGCCGTACCCGTTGCAACGAGTGCTTTACCTTTGCTCCAATTTAAAATATTTTCGGGTTGCGCTTCGCATTTTTCGTCAGGATTTGATAAGGGAAAAATGATAGGACGTTCACAGTGCAAGGACATCATTTCGATAATATCTTGCGTAAATGCGCCTGGTTGCGCTGAACAACCAATTAAAACCGTTGGCTGAACATGCTGGACTGTAACTGCTAATGAATGATTTACATTGGATTGAATAGACCATGTTTTTACTTCGTCTGGGTGGCGAGCGTAGGGTTTTTGAGCATCAGTCAGTGATGGATCGCCTTCAATCAGCAACCCTTGGCGATCAATTAACCAAAAATGGCGGTAAGCTTCTTCTGGGTTTAAACCACATCGGATCATGGCGTCGACAATTTGATCACATATCCCAGTACCTGCAGAACCTGCACCATAGATAATAATACGTTGTTGTTCCAGCTTAATCCCTGTCACATCGCAGCCTGCTAATAAGGCGGCTAAAGCAACCGCTCCGGTGCCTTGAATATCATCGTTAAATGTACATAATTTATCTTCAAATTGTTCCAAGATCCTTCTTGCGTTATCTCGGCCTAAATCTTCCCAATGTAAAAATGCATTTGGAAAATGCTTGTGTATAGTATCCACAAAACGCTGAATAAATTGATCATATTGTTCGATATATATTCTGCCATGTCGACAGCCGAGATACATGGGGTCGTTAAGTAACTCGCTGTTATTGGTTCCTACGTCAAGAAAAATAGGTAGTGTCCGAGTTGGATCTATCCCACCGCATAAACTATAGACCATTAATTTAGCGACTGGTATGTCCATTCCACCAATGCCTTGATCGCCGATGCCAAGGACGCCTTCACCATCAGTGACAACAATTAAATCAATTTCTGGGTTAGAGCGATTATTAATGATTTCATCTAGCTGATCTTGGTTTGTGTGAGAAATATATAAACCACGTGGTTGGCGATATTCCCGGCTGAAACACTTAACCGCAGTGCCAACAATTGGGGTATAGATGGTCGGCAGCATTTCACTCAAGTAACAGTTTAATAGTTTGTAAAAAAGAATTTGATTTTTATCGTGCAAATTATTCAGGTAAATATTTTGTTGAAGACGAGACGTGTAGCCTAAATATTGCTGATAAGCTCGTTTAACTTGCTCTTCCAAGGTTTCAATTTGATTGGGTAATTTACCGAGCAGCCCAAACGCTATGCGCTCATCATGAGTAAATGCCGTTCCTTTATTAAGTTGTGGCGTCGTGAGTAAATATTTGCCACAAATTGACGTTTCTATTGTCGGCTCAGTCGTTTTTTCATCAAGACTTACTTTAAAATCTAGCATGGTTTTTTACTACGTCTTATTAAAATGTTGATACAATAGCGAATCTACCCATTTTATTCAATGATAAAAGTTCAATTGTATGATAAAATGATTATCTTTTGTACGCGGACGGGTTTCGGTGGTTACGGATCCTCATGTGTTCATTATTTTTATACTTTCCAAGAAATACATGAGCGGGAAGTATCTACTGAGGAAACACGATGTCTTTTTCAACACTAGGGCTTGCCGAGCCAATTTTACGCGCAGTTACTGAACAAGGTTATAACATACCAACGCCAATCCAGGCTCAAGCGATTCCTGTTGTTTTAAAAGGCATGGATTTATTGGCTTCTGCACAAACGGGTACGGGTAAAACAGCAGGTTTTACTTTACCCATACTTCATCGTTTATCAAGCCTGCCCCGTGCAGGTAGTAACCGTGTTCGCGTATTAATACTTGCGCCTACTCGCGAGTTGGCAGCACAAATTCATGAGAGCGTGTTGCAATATGGTAAGCATCTTAATGTACGTTCTGCCGCTGTTTTTGGTGGCGTGAAAATTAATCCGCAGATGATCAAATTACGTGCTGGTGTGGAGATTTTGATTGCAACGCCTGGACGATTGATGGATTTATATCAACAACGCGCAGTGCGCTTGGATGAAGTTGAGACCCTAGTTCTTGATGAAGCGGATCGTATGCTGGACATGGGATTTATTAATGATATTAAAAAAATCATGGCGATGTTGCCCAAAACACGACAAACGTTGTTGTTCTCTGCAACATTTTCAAGTGAAATTTGTAAATTAGCGAAAGAGTTTTTAAACAATCCAGTTGAAATCAGTGTTACTCCACGCAATGCGACTGCGGTGAGCGTTTTACAAAAGGTACATCCAGTTGATAAAGGTCGTAAAGCAGCTTTGTTAAGTCATCTAATCCGCACGGAAAATTGGGCTCAAGCCTTGGTTTTTTCGCGGACTAAGCATGGCGCAAACAAACTAGTAAAATT
>CANJFK010000020.1 GCA_947473535.1 Legionellaceae bacterium
AGATGAAATGGGCAACACATAACTGTTGGCTTCTTTAAGCTGCCATTGAGGGTGTGATGTATCTAAAAATGGCTTTAAGTATTGTTCTATGAAATTATTGAGTACACCATGACTCGAAAAAAAATGATTAAAATCGGTGATGGCTATTTCTTGCGTTTGCGTGTTATCAAAGGGATAGCGCGTGGCAATGGTGGCTTGATATTCATGAAAAACGGTTTGTTGCCATTGTTGATTAATATAGCTTCTACCATCGTTAATAAGGGTAAACCAAGTATCATCGGCTATTTGTTTTGCCCAAGTCGAAACAGGCTCAGGTAATTGGCGAACATGGCCATATAATGCACTGAGCGGATTAGTTAATATATCGCCTTGAAATCTGGCTTTAATTAAATTAAACGCAGTTTTCCCTTGATCGTTTACAACGGACAATGTGCCCAGAAATCGTTCTAACTCGTTTACGGTCAGCGTTAAATTATGGATCGCCGAATGACTCATTAAGCTTAAGTCCGTGAATTTACTTGCGATTTCACGGTTAAATAATCCGGAACTATCGTTTAGTTCTGGACTGGTTTGCCGCTGTATGAGATCAATTAATGTTGCGATGGAATGAGATTGATGTAATGTTTGAGTCAGGCTTCGTGCTTGTTGATAATCATGCACGTGTAGCGGAGCAGATTTTCGCATGAAATTTTGCCACCACACACCGTATTCATAACAATAAGCTTCCTGAAGTATCCTCTGCAAATCAATTAGATCTTGGCGGGCAAGCACCCAATTATCAGCCTGCAATTGTTTCGTGATAGTAGGTATGCTGGCTATGACCTGTTGAAACCCAGATTTTGTCAAATAGAACGGCAGCTCTTTGTTGGCTAACACAAAACCATCGACGACTATCGCTTGTTTTTCTTGAGAAAAATGAGGTTTGGCAAGCGAGTAATATAAGTAATTGGCTGGTAATGCATTTAAGTAATTTCGTGCATCGCTAACGAGTTGCTGATTGATGGAAACCGGTTCTCGGGGTGTATGTAAGGCTTGTTTTAATAACGTGAGTTTTCGTTGAAGGTCGCTTTTTTGTGTGAGGTCTGTATTCCATTGGTTAGAAAACCAAGCAACGACCTCTGCTTGTGAGAATTTCTTCGGATCAGCAAGCATTAGATAAATTTTTAATGCTTGATAGCGCTCTATTTGCGTAGCGCGAGAATTCATTATAGTTTGTTCAATTTCGGACAATAGTGTAGGTAAATAACGGCCATTTAAGTTTTGTTTGGTATTCACGCGGAGCTGTGCTTTTAATTGTTGTATTGTAGGTAATGATAGGGTGTTTGATGTGATTTTTTCTAAGGTACTTGATGCTTTGGCCAAATGATAAACCGCGGATGCTTCTTTATTTTCCTGACTTGCCAAGGCATCATAAGCGATTAATTCTTTACTTGCTTCATCTAACAGTTGTGTTGATCTGACATGTTGCTGTCCTATCCAAATGAGCGAGAGCAAAACACTTCCCGTAAGTACCCCTATAGCCCATTTATGAGGCAGGGCTAGTTGTGGTGTGTGTCGTGTAGTTTGTGCTTGGAATGCGGTTAAAGCGCCCTCAATAAAATAGGCTCGATAATTGATTGATTGTGGAAATTGATCTTGTACCGTCAAGGCATATTCATGCTGAATTTTTTTATTGAGACGATCCACACTCACGCCGCCTTGCTCTGCACTGGTAAAATACAGGGATTGCAAGCGAAATAAGCGCGGCGATATATCTTTTATAAGTCGTTGAATGACAGCTCGTAAACTCGCCAATTGCAGCGGAAATTCACGTATTAATGTGCGTTTGATGCTGGAGCGGGCAGGGTGAATTTTATTGATAATTTTTTGTCCTAGCACTTCAATAAATTGATCAAACTGCGTTTTGTAAATGTCGATCAATGTACCTTGTCGATTAACGTCATTAAGCGAAAAACCGAGCGGCTTCTGTAAATCACTCGCGTGTTCATTTTGAAAAAAATCACAAAATCCTGCTAGAAAATCCAATTTGGTAAACATGATTGCGGCATCAATTCGGTAGCCCAAGCTCATTCCGAAACGTTCAAGTAGTGCCGCGTGCGCTTTGCTTTGTTCGGCGATATGTAATGGCTCGGATGCAAATAAATCGTTGATATCAACACATAAAATAATACCGCTGATTTTAACGGTTTTATGACAGCGATTTAATTGTTTTAGCGTGTATTGCAATAGGTTTTTACTTTGATTCAACCAAGATTCGCCAAGCTCAACAATGACGCCATGTTGATTATAATAAATTTCAGCGCCTCTATCTGCATGAACAGTCGTATGTTCCATATGGCTTTGTCGCAAAACAGTCGTTTTACCTTGATTAATTTTGCCAGTAAGTAGTAAAAATGAAAGGGCATGTTGTTGTGGTTTTAGTTGTGTAATTATTTTTTTTAGCGCATCACATAGCGCTTGTAATGATTTGTCCATTAATTCTGGGTCCCTTCATCGTCCATGTTGGCAAGTACAGCATGCCCGAGCAAAAGTGTTTTTGCTTTATGTTCAAGTAACGCATGGCTACCAAAATAAAGGGATGCTAGCACACAAAAAACGACGAGAGCCGCCGCCATGATTGGCTTATGATTAATGGGCTCCGGACTCATTTCTGTTTGCTCCTTAAACAGTCGACAGGGTTTATTCACACGATGCTGCTGAATTAACTGATGTAATTCTTCAATTAAATTATCCAACGTTTGCCTACCATCTGCACGGAAGTGCTGTTCGCCTTCAAAACCGGCAATGAGGCAATAGTAAGCCAACTCCAGTAAATCTAAATATTGATTGGTTCGCTCTTTGATATAGTTAACAATATCGAAAAAACGGCGTTGTGGTCCTAACTCGTCATGCGATGATGGTGTAAATGCCTTAAATTCAGCGGCCTGACCGTAGAGACGAACATAATTTTTTCCCAATAGTTCATCAATCGTGGCGCTGAGCAAGTAATGCGCGATGACAATAAATTCATTAGCATACTGTTGGCTTGTTAACCGACTGTGAAAAGCAAGTAATTCGTGCTCGATATTGTCTCGAATACTAGTAATTGCCGGTAATGTTGGGCTGGCGCACAATCGTTCGAGCAAGGATAATAATGGCCCTGCAGCGGCAACAAGTGGATTGGTTGTCGACGAGGTCACAAATAGCTTCGAACGAAAATACCCATGAGGGATTCGGTGAGTGCCAGGTAATGAAAATCGGCTTATAAGAGAGGCCGAATAAGGTTCGGCTGGCATGATTTAACTCCAAGAGGATAAGACAAACTAACCTTTATCGATAATACGTTATCTTGTGTGGGATGAGAAGCGTATTTTGTCATCCATTTCAAATGCTGTTAATTGGCGCTCCAATTGCCACTGCAGTCTAGCTTTCTCGTTGTTCTGGATAAACAGCCGGCAGGCCTTGCTTTGCATGGTTTGACAAGCGGCTACAGGACGACTCGTTGTAGGGTTGATCCATAAACTTTTCCCGGGGAGAAAACTGTAGGTCAACGCGTTACGGTTAATGGATTTAATGACCGAGTAGTCCAGGTTGTGATTGTGTACTGCGTCGACGTATTGATGCGTTAAATTTGTACGCAATATTCCCTCGTCATCGGTCGATAGTACCACTGGCACATGATGCGCAAGATAAAGGCGGAGCGGGTGTTGGACGCCATTGATGTGAAGAATAGCATCATTGCTCGTTAAATTTATTTCTACGGGAATCGGTGTATTTGCCATGTGGTTCAATAAATCAGCGGCTTTGTCTTCATGCGTAATATCCACACCATGCCCTATTCGCTCAGCGTGCCCTGTCAGAATGGCGTCATGTATATGAAAACGCAATGCCCCGTTTGGTGCAATGTTAGGCGACAGCTCTCCGGCATGTAATGCGATGTGAACATTTGGATAAACGTGATGTAAAAAATTTAAAATCTGCATTTGTGCTTTATAGTCGCGTAACGAAATCTTGCCGTCTTCAGCTTGCACCAGGTTAATACCAACAATGTCACTTGATTGGGCCGCCGCAGCGAAGCCATTCAACGCTTGTGCAAACACCTTGTCTAGTGGTTGTTCGCGAAGGATGTGGTATTGAAATTTAACCGTTAATGAACAAACGGCTTGTTGTGGTCGCGTATCACAGCCTAAATGGTGGCGTGCTTGCTGCAGGATCCGCTTACTTTCGTTAATGGTGTACCTGATATTGTTTTGAAAGGGAGGATACGATAATAGGCGATTGCGCTTGTCAGCAAAGGTTGATTGGTTATTTAGCTGTTCTGCGAAGGCGCTGGACTGTGCATTGTCAGGCAATAGCATGACCTCTAAATATAATTCATGCTGATCGGCTGCGCGTTGCATGACCGAGGCAAGTAGTTCTGAGTAAAAATGAGATGCGGCTGGCATAAACTTATTAAAGCTTGTAAAAAAATGATCATGACCTGATTCTTGCCCAGGTATAAACTGTTTCATGGACCATGCTTTGATGATTTTTTTATACAATGCAGGCTTTGTTGCCAGTTCCGAGGCTAACGTTCCGTCACAATGCGTTGTGGTTTTACGGATGGCAAACGTTTGGTTATCAATACAGTAATTATCGGTTGCGGCAACGGTGAGCATGATTTCCGGGTAAGCACCACCGGCAAGATGATAATGCAACTCTCCTCCTTTCGGCATTGCCTTGAAAAAAGTATAAAGTGCTTTCGGATCTGACTTTATGGTTTCAATATAGGTATTCATGCTTGCTATGGCTTGTGGTACAACGCAGGCCAGCAGTAAGCACGACCAGAGCCTGATGATATGCATTACATTCGTCTACTGGGTGGATAGGACAATATTATCTCATTTTTATGCTTGAACTACCATGGCATGTGCGATCTGCTGCCAATTCATGACGACAACATATTGAGCAGTTAAATCATAAGTGATACACTTTGGCGCTATAAACAGAACATGAGTTAGAACGAATATGCTACCCATTACGTCAAAAGCGCTTGATAATAATGCATCATTTCAAAATATATCGCATGAAAGTGGTATTAAACACTTGCCTGAGGTGCTCAATCTTTTCAGTTCATTTGTTTTCCAAACGCCTTATACACAAAGCGGGCTTAAATTATTTCTAGATGATTTTTCAAATCAGGTATTTAGTCCAGCACGTCCCTACCTAGGGTTTCATGCGGATTGTTTTGCTACGTTTAAAACACAATTAATATCGGCTCATCAGTTCATTAAAAAAGAGTTGAAAGGAAAGGGTAGCTCGCATCCAAGCGCAGATCACAGGGCAAAATTAGACCTGGCGAAACAAAATATTACAAGTGCCGCTAGCATTCTCCAGCAGTTGATTGAACAAATACTTGCTGCGAAATACAGTGCGCTTGCTAATGGGTATCGTGTGCAGTTACTCAGCGCGGAGGACTTGTGTTCGCCTTCGCTTGTTGTCGAAGAAAATAGCTTGTATTTGGCAATATCCATTCATTCCGTTTTGTATCGCGTGATGGATCCGTTTCATGAGAAGCAAGAGGGCTCTATTCCTTGGGAAGCGCTTGGCGATCCATTCGAAGCGCTTTCCTTGGATTTAACACAATACGTACCGTGTTTACCAGATATTCTAATGATTACTGCTCAGAATGGACATACTCGCACTTATTCGCCGCAGGTCATTAAATCGTATCTTTCGCTGATTGAATTATCCATGATTGCTATGCAAGCACTTACCTTGGTTTATTTGGATGTTTCGTCGATGTATGCTTCAGTTCATGCTGACAATAGCCCCCAACAATTGCACGATTTGACTGAATACAGCCAACGTATGGATCAATTGCTAGCTGTTTACATCGTGGCTCAACATGGCCGCATTACGCAAAAAGGACGGCAACCGTTTTGGTTGGCGCGATGGGATACACAGCATGAATATGAGCTGTATGGCTACGATTCCTTAGATGAACTGAAGGACATTTCACAGTACTGGACCTTCATGGTTGACGGAAAAACGAAATGGTGTGTTATTGATGCACAGATGCGTGAAAGTTATTACAGACCAAATGATGTTATTTATGGTGATACAGGATATCACCTTGCGTTAACGTATCGCACACGCCCTCGAGACGTAGCGCTGGCGCCACAAGTGATCTATCTTTATTGTATTGATGATTTCTT
The DNA here is from genome assembly GCA_947473535.1 of Legionellaceae bacterium. Classification (GTDB taxonomy): domain Bacteria; phylum Pseudomonadota; class Gammaproteobacteria; order Legionellales; family Legionellaceae; genus CANJFK01. The sequence goes on from CANJFK010000020.1 coordinate 6,177, forward strand.
AGAATATGCCGTCAAAACGAAACACGGTGTAGAGCGATGTTATTTAATGAATCGTTTAGGGAACGACACGGAGACCATTAAGAGTGTTTTAAACGATCCAGAGGAAATGAAGACACTGAGTGATGAGCAACGGGCAACGTTTTTCGACATCATCGCCAAGAAAGGCTATGCGCCTAGTTTTCTGCATCAAAAATGGGTGAGTGGAGCAAACGCAAACGCGTCACCGATGGACACAAAGCAAGTATTGGTTTCGTTGTGGGTTAATCCTGCTATCGATAAAATGTCGACTAGCGTTGCGATGATGACGACTTATTTGAATACTATAAAAAAGAACATAAACTACACGATTGCCTATCATGACCTGACGCGCTTTATTGATGAAGAACCGGCTCCAGTGGATAGTCAAACACTCAGAAATTTTATTGAGTTGATGACACAAGACGATAAAAATCAGTTGCTGTTGCGTGGACTTCGTTTGGCAAAACGAGACTGGGTTGTATTTTATTTGGAACAAGGCGTAACCACTAACGTTTGGGATCGCTTTGATCAGGACAATCTATTGGATCAGTTGATTGCTCCAGGGCTTCTAAACTGTTTTCTGGATAATGAATGTTTGCCTCTGTTTACGGACAAGACACTGAGCGAAGTCATCCGATCAAAGATAAGCCTCAGGCCTACCTTTGGTTTATTCAAGGATCAACGTCAACGAGCCCTTCATATTGAAGCGCTACGCACCTTAAATCAGGCAAACATTGAGCCACGCAAAAAAACGCGTGATCACATGCTTGATAGCTACCTCACCGCGGAGGTGGCGGGGCCGAAATGGTGTGTGGTCTTGATGCTAAGCCTTTGGAGCTTACAAATGCTGACCGTTGGTGAAAAAAATCCACCTCGCCTGATTTTGTCGATGGTGTGTCTTGCTGGTTTAGTGGGATTACTATTTGTTGACCGAAAAAACGAACAACAACCAGAGCAATCCATGAATAGTCTGAGAGCTACTCAATAAGATACGATGGCCCCAAGATCAATGACACTACCTTCAGGGATCCCCCCTTTGAAAAAGGGGGGTAGGGGGGATTTTTAAAATCTCATTGCTTCATTAGAACCCAACTCAACCCAATCTTAATGTTGTGCAACGGCCAACCCTTTTAGAATAGTCAATGCTGCATAGAGTTGATAATCCTCGTGCAGTAAACTGGTTTCATCGCCACTCGGTTTATTAGGATCAGCTTTTTTTAAGGTAGCGCTATTACCATTTTGCAAATGTCCGCCGAGGTCGGCCTCAGTAAAGCCTGAGAAGGCTACTTTGTCGCTTGCTTTTGGCACGGCGATTTCTTCGACAACGATATCAGGCGTGATGCCTTGGGCTTGGATCGAGGTGCCTGCTGGCGTGAAGTAGAGCGCAGTGGTCAGTTTTATCCCTCTTTTTTCATCGAGAGGCAATACTGTTTGTACGGAACCTTTTCCAAAGCTACGTGTGCCTAAAATGATAGCTCGTTTATTGTCTTTGAGTGCTCCAGCAACAATTTCTGACGCAGATGCGGAGCCATTATTGATTAATACAACCATCGGAGCATTGTTCAGGATGTCATTTGAGTTCGCCATGGCCGTGAATTTAGAGCCGGGTAGGCGTCCCTGTGTGTAGACAATCATTTCTTGTTTGCCATTTTTATCCTTACCAAGAAATGCGCCGGATATTTGAATGGCTGAGTCGAGGAGTCCACCAGGGTTGTTGCGTAAATCGAGAACTAACCCTCGTAGCTGCCCACCTGCTTGTTGTTTCAGTTGAGCGATGGCTTTTTGCATGTCTTTGTCAGTTAATGCTTGAAATTGAGTTAGACGCACATAACCATATTGATTATCGAGCAATTTACTTTTTACGCTTTTTATTTCAATTTTCTCACGTACTAATGTAAACACTAAGGGTTTATCGGCTCCTTTACGCAGAACAGTCAACTCAATAGGGCTTCCTGGTGCTCCGCGCATCAGATTGACCGCATCTTTCAGTTCTAGTCCTTGTACGGACTGAGAGCCCAATTTGATGATATAGTCACCTGCTTTGATCCCAGCTTTAAATGCAGGGGTATCTACAAGCGGCGTTATCACTTTTACTACCCCATCTTCCAACGTGACCTCGATGCCTAAACCACCGAATTCGCCATTCGTTGCTGTTTGCAACTCGTTGAAATCATTCTCGTCTAAATAGCTTGAGTGAGGATCCAGGCCACTTAACATCCCTCGGATCGCATTATCAAAGAGCACTTTGTCATCGGTAGGTTTGACATAGTATTTTTTAATTAAACTAATTGCGTTGGAAAAACGCTGTACGTCTTCCATCGGAATTTGCCGCGTGCTTTCTTGTTGGTTGCTATCTTGCTCGGGTAGTGCTTGCACTGGGAACGGTAGCATCGTTACGCACATCGCTATCATTACACCAGAATATAGCTTTTTAAATATCATGGAATTCTCCTTGGAAGCACGGTCTTTCTTTAATCTATGCCTTTTTGTTATTATTGTATAGAGGTAACTACTCACCCCCCCCTGTGTCAGGATAGTTGTCACCTCTAGCTAAAAATCATTAGAGGGGGCAGGAAAAGTAAAAAATGAAAATATCTATTGAAACAAAAGAAGCAATTGTAAAGCAGGTTCTTAGCTCAGGCAGTAGTTTAAAGTTAAT
>CANJFK010000021.1 GCA_947473535.1 Legionellaceae bacterium
CAAACCCGTTGCAGTTGCATATTTGTTTTGACAAATAAGATAGTCAGTATAAATATCAAGCATGTCCATGTTCGGTTCCTCCTTAAAAGCAGGAGGGGGATTTTAATGAATTTTAGTTATGAAGCAAGGAGGCGTGCGTAAGGTGAGTCACTCAGCAGAACCCAACCTTGTTAAAGTGATCGAAGGGGATGAGGTTTTTCTACAATTGTTAAAGGACGTTGACGCGGATGATGAACTTTGCTTTACCTATAGCGATTACGCTCGTGAGCGGTTTGGTATTCCTATGCAAGAGGTATTAAACTACAAATGATTTAAATGATGTCTAAAACTTTGATCCAATACCAATCGTTGAAACCTTAAAAAACAAAGGTCGCTGTAAGCGAAGAAATCATTTGATGGATTACGATACACTTGTTGCACTAAGCTCCATAACCCCCAGAAAAAACACGACATGGTTTTATATACATACATACGACTCAACATCGTCTGAGTTAGTGATTGAGAAAAATAGGCCTCTAATAACGTTTTTTCCTGTTCAAAAGAAAAATCACCCTCTGCAGCAAGCTCAGCTAAATCCCACATGGGATCATTGTTACCAGCGAACTCAAAATCAAGGAGGTAGATAGTCTCTCCCGTGTCTTGAAAATTTTCACATCCTGTATCGCCATGGCAAGGAACTAAATCAATCTTTTTTTCTGAGAGCGCATCATGAATGGTGTACATGTCATTTAAAAAATGATTAAGCCAAACTGGGCGCTTTAAATAAAAAGAGTTTAATATGTTTAAAAAAAGCCGAACTTTAACAAAAGCCTGAAAATCATTGGGTAGTTTTTGACTTGTCATGTGTAAATAGCGCAAACTTTTTGCAGCACGATAAACTGAACCTAGTTCCTTAAACCGTTCCGATGTCATTGTCACGGCGCCCTTTAAAAAACGAGTCAGCATTAGTCCATCTGAGGGATCAAAAAACAAGACATCTGGACCGATACCTATCGATGCGGCTTCACGTGAGGCAAATTCCTCAAACGTACGATTAATATAACGCGATGACCCCAGACCTGGAACTCGCAATACAACCTGTTCGTCACCAAGTTGTATTTTAAAGCTTGTATTGGAGTGTCCTCCCAGTCGAATTAAACTATCAATCGAAACATCGTTAAGGAGGGGAATCCTACCCATCGTTTTTTTAATAAGAGAATGCTCCTGAATCGATTGTCTCATGACGATTAAATCCTTGATTAGGTGAACACCGGCTTCAGTTGCATAAAAAATACTCGTGTAGTTAAATATAGCACATTCTTGCTAGGGTCTGTTGACAATTCAGATTTCGACGTCCCACGACTAGTTTGCGGGATCCATTTATTCCTGATTCTGTGTAATAGGCCTGCGCATTAAGCAGGATCACTGGATCCCGCGAACTAGTCGCGAGACGTTGGGCGTCTGATGATGAATTGTTAACAGACCCTAATAACCTTTAAGACTCTGGCCATGGGGTGCGTACCATCAAGGGCATTTACTTTGGGCCAATAAGGCATACAGCACAACGTCTAAATCGTGCCCCGTTTGTTGTCGTGCCACGATTTTTTTTTGATAAATGAGTTGCATGTTGTGCTGGGTGCATAACGATTGAATGTAATCGGGATGATGACTAAAGCGGACACTATTTTGCAGTTGCCAAGGCGCGGTCGTACTTACCTCGCTGGTCAATATGAATAGCGATCCGTCGGTAAGCCTGGGGCGTATGGCGCTAAATAAAGGTTCAAGATCACCTAAATAGGGTAATACGTCAGCAGCAACAGCTAGATCGTAATGGCGTTTGTCGTTTTGTAAAAAAGCAATTAATTCGGCTTCAATCAATTCATCATAAATCCCTTTTTCTTTTGCATGTGACAGCATTTTTGCAGCAATATCAACACCGATTAAGTGTTTACTTGATTCACGGAGCACAATACCACTTAATCCAGTTCCACAACCCAAGTCAATTGTACGATTGACTTGGAGGTAGTTGAGTTCATGTAATACTCGAGAAATTTGCTGAGGCAGGGTATATTTCAAGATGTTTTGCATGTGCTCTTCGTAATAAAGGGCATAATTATTGAATAAATTTTTGGCATAATCTGGGCAAGCATTCGGATGGGTTTCATTTCCTGTGAGTGCGTGCAACATGAATTGGCTCGCTGCATCATTCGGATTTGCATTGAGCGCGCGTTTTAAAAGGACTACCGCTTCGTCACGATGATCCAGACGCATTTGAATGGCCGCCAAATTATTTAATGCAGCAAAATGCTTATCCGTTATCGTTACAATGGTTTCGAAGTGAGCTGTTGCTTCCGTTAAATGGCCCAAAGCCATTTGTGCAACACCCATATTGTATAGGTATTCCTCGTTATGAGGGTCTTGGCATAATAATACATCATAATGCATTAGCGCATTTTCAAAACGGTCATGATGCATAAACGTAGCGGCAAGATTGTTACGCGCATCGATATGATGCTGATCAAACGTTAAGGCACGAGTAAAGAAGTCAACAGCAAGCTGACCTTGATCACGTTTTAATGCGATAACACCCAGGTTGGTTAATGATTGAACATGTTCGCCATTGAGTGTCAATACCTGATTAAACGCGAGCTCCGCTTCATCAAGTAAATTAACGTCCAACGATAATACCCCAAGGTAAAATTGTGCGTTTAAGTGTTCAGGATTAAGTGTGATGACATTGTTAAATTGTTTTTGAGCCGCCATTAACTCTTTTTGTTTCAGTAGTAATAAACCTAAATTGTAGTGAGCTGCCGTGAAATCAGGTGCTGCGTGCAGCGCTGCACAATAATGTTTTAGAGCCTGCTGGAAATTGTCTTGTGAGGCGTAGATGGTTGCCAAATTGTTGTTTGCTTGAGCTGACGCTGGGTCGAGCCGTAGCGCTTGTTGATAATGATGAATAGCTTTGTCCACCTCGAGGGTATTTTTGTAGGCATTGGCGAGATTGGAGTGCAGGTTAGCATCCATTGGGTACAATGCCAGTGCTTGCTCGAAATAACTAATTGCGCGATTCATATCGCCAAGTTGCATGTGAGCTATCCCTATACCACGTAATGCTTCCTGGTGATGTGCGGACTGGCTTAATAGTTGCTCATAGAGGCTCATGGCTTGTGGTAGTTGGCCATCTTGATGATGTTGGTGAGCCTTTGTAAACAGTAATTCAATCGTGTGGTTCATGTTGTAACCCTATGGCTAAGGATTCCTGGCGCATAGTATTCGCCATGCGCACAAATTGCTCGAGTGTGCAGACATTAATCTGGCATCCAGGAATGCGGATAGGTTGTTCATTTAACGTTACTTTAACATAATAATGCTGCTTACCTTTCTTGACTAAGGAAAAATTTAAATCGGATGCGTACCTGGGGATATCATCAAGCGTAGCACCGAGTAGCGTAATGATATTTGAAATGACAGCGTCATGTGAAAAAAACAATATGCATTTGAGTGGTTTTTCTTGTTTACGCGCTTGCTGCAATGTATCAGCGATTGTTTGAAATAAAAAACGATTTAGACCCACTGCTAACGCTCTGTTTTTGAATGTGGTGATAAACATCCAGCGCCCAGCCTGGATGATGTCCTTCACATCCTGTTCACTTAGACCTTGAGGGGCGGCAATATGGTAACGCTGGTTAATAAAAAGGGCATCGGCTAACAATATTAATTGGTTTGCATGGGTAATTATAAGACCCGTTGCTTCACTCCAATGAGCGTATTTTGGTTGTAATTTACCGTCTGTAAGCATCCACTCAGGTGTTGAATAGACATACTGATGTAATAATGCGTTGAGTGTTTTTTTGTTACTGTCTACTCGAAGCAATCTGTCTTGATCTTGAGGAAGAGTATGAACAGGGATCGGCTGATAGAAGCCTGGTAAAGCGGGTATTTTAGTCTTCGGTAAAGATGGACCTGTACCCAAAGGGTATAGCCCGAGCAAACAGGCTTCAGCGCTCATTATCGTTCGATTAAGATCAGTTGATTGGATGTAAATCGTTTCGGCATTATAACGCGCTGGTAGTAAATGGGCTTGGTTTACATACTTGTTACGCAGGCGTTGGCCTAATTGATAAGACTGTGACATCCCTGAGGGGGTCAATTGGCCTAACCCTTCTGCCCAATGAAACGGTATAGTGGGAATTGTTATCAGTGGTGTTCGATCCCCATGACGAATAATATCAATGGCAAAGAGTAATTTTTCCTGAGCGTAGGCATTGACTGCGATGATGAAACTTACTAAAACGGGAAATAAAATTGATTTCAGCATGCTCATGTCTTAATGGGTTGAAAATTGGGCTATCAACTGTTTTAAAGCCTTTGCTCGGTGACTCATCGTATTTTTAAGTTGCGCGGGTAATTGTGCGAACGTACATTGGTAGTCGGCTAGAAAAAAAACAGGATCATATCCAAAGCCACCGTCACCTATACGTTCATGGCTAATATCACCCGAGCATTTGCCAACAGCGAGCAAGGGGGTGGGATCATCGGCGTGTTGTACGACAGCAATGGCGCAGTAGAAATAGGCTTGTCGCTGTCCATCAGGAATAGGGGCCAATTTTTCTAGCAGCAGATCGATATTCTCGCCGGCGGAGGCATCACACCCTGCATAACGTGCGGAATAAATACCGGGTTGTCCGTTGAGCGCGGCTACCACGAGTCCTGAATCATCAGCCAAGGCTGGTTTATTGCCGCAGCGACTGGCATGCCGAGCTTTAATTATAGCGTTTTCGATAAAACTCAAACCGGTTTCTTCGGCGTCATCAATGTGGAGGTGTGCTTGAGGAATACAATGCAAGGTCGACAGGATTGTTTGTAATTCTATCAGTTTACCTGGATTGCTTGTGGCTAAAATGAGTTCGTACATTACAGACAATCCAAATAAGCGAGATTTTCAGTTATACCTTAATAATAAAAAATCGTCAATTTGTCCGCACACCGCCAGGGCAACCGCATCTTGTGCCCAAATTTTAGTCGCATTATCCGAGCCGCGACCGTTAGGGAGCGTTCACGAAAGGTCATCCTTGACTTGCCGCTTCGTGAACGCTCCCTAACGGTCGCGGCTCGGGCAGATTGACTTAATGTCAAACTAAAAATTAAGATGCGTTTACCCTGCGCACACCGCGCCTTAAACCCGATTGTCGTGCACGTTTCTAAGACATTTTAATCAAGCATTCACTCTCATGAGTCTTTTCATCTAAACTCACCGTTGTTTTCGCGTGGCGTGCTCTATCCAATAAACTTTTGATGCTCTCATTATCCTGCGCTAATTGCTGTGGGGTGAGATTGTTAATGTTTCGTGCATCAGGATCTGCTCCGTGCTCAAAGAGTAATACGTCTAACACACCTATATTTTCTGCTATGACAGCAACATGCGTGGGAAAATTCTTGAAATTATCTGTTTTAGGATCGCGCAAAGCCCCATACAATAGCAGCAATCGAGCCATTTCTGCAGTGCCATGTTTTGCAACAGTATGCATATAACTATACCCATGCTTGTCAATATGCCGTAAATCAACCCTTTTTTCACACAATTTTCTTGCAAGTTTTAAGTCATTATTGATAATGGCAAAATATAAAGAGGACTCTCCCCATTGGTTTTCAGTATCTATTTTTGCGCCTTGGTTAATCAAATACAGTGCTATATCCGTTTGCATAAAAAATGCAGCGGTAGCGAGTGGTGTTGAGCCATCCTTGCGTGGAGAATCAATGTCGGCCCCCCTATCAATTAATGCGACAACAGCCTCCATTGACCCAAAAAAAACAGCATCGTGCACGGCTGTATAACCATATTGGTTAGGCGTGTTTACATCGTCGTGTCGATTTAAAATAGATTGGGGTTGGTTCGCAATGGCTAAAAGATGCAGGCTTGTGGTTTGATGAAGCCCTATGGCTGGAATATCGTCTGAAGGAACATCAGTTAATGATAGGTCCAATGGTATTTGTTGATCATAAAAGGGTATTCTCGATAATTTAAATTGATCAACGGTAGTCAATTTCCTCGTAGAAAAATAGTTATCTAAAAGTGTTCGTTCGCTGTCTAATATCGATTGACGGCGCTGAGCGCAATGAATTGCATAATCTATTACAGACCAACCGTCTGGCGTGAGGTGACTATAAACCTCACTATCATTGGATAACATACCTGTGATTATTTCATGCCCATTGAGTAAGGCAATATGCAAGGGCGTTTGTTTACCTTTAATCGATGGCGTGTTTTTCGCGCCTCGTCGCAACAGCAATTTCACAATTTCAGCATATCCTCTATCTGCCGCAATATAGAGCGGGGTGCCGTTCTTGTGGCAATCTTCATGTTTGATGAGATACTGAACTGTTTCATCGGATAGATCAGCATTAAATAGAATAAATTTTACCAGTAAAATATTGTTATTCATTGCGGCGAGAAATAAAGAGGTCTCTCCTTTTTGATTTTTCACATCAATTCGTGCGCCATGCGTGATTAATTTGGTTACAACTTTCGTATGGTTATTGAAAGTAGCTGCCAATAACGGTGTCCAAATGGTTTTAGTGTTTTGATTGACAATGTCAGCGATGGATATCTTTGATGCTAGTATGACGCCTGTTGTATATTGTGTTGCCACATCGAGAAAAATATCAATAACTGACAAGTGTCCCGCGAATGCGGCCTGGTAGAACGCCGTTTCTCCGCGATTGTTTTTACGATCTGGGTTTGCTCCCATGGATAATAACGCGCGCACAATGTTCTTATTACCACTGGCACAAGCATAATGGAGCGCCGAATTGCCTTCACTATCCTTCGAGTTGATATCGGCACTTTTCATTATGGAGTCAAAATCAGGTGGCATGTTATCAGCCCCGGCTTGCCTTACAATAAGAATCAAGCGTTTAGCCGTCACCGTTTTGCGTGCAAGAAATAGATTGAGCCCATATCCGAGGACGCCTGTTGCTAAAGAAATGGCTTCTTTATATTCAACCACTAAACTCATAGCTTCACTAAGCGATGAGATATGGCGCGTAGGTGCTGGAAATAATCCCATTTGGCTAAGCGGGTTTTTTACTGATAATTTCGTTATTGATGATGTTTTTATCCTGCTTGAAGCGGAACCTATCAATTTAAGCATTCTGGTTGTCCCTCAAGTTCTTTATTTTTTAATTGATCTGAACGCATCAAGATGATGTTCAAATTCGATGCAAAAAAGGGAGGTTATTTTGGATGCGTTTCTAAGTAAAAAACCAATTGAGATTCGCCTTTGCTAACAAAGGAAAGCCCTCATGGTTTTTCTAAATCACTCCAACGTCCTTTTAAAGCGTCCAACGCTTTATTCGCCAGTTTTTTTGTTGCGACTCATTTAAAAAAGTCCAGGCAACAATACGGCTAACTTTCTGACCTTGTGCCATATCAATGGTTTTTATATCCAAGGCTTTTACTTTAATAAGTGATCTGTATACACCAGAGAGATTGGATTTTTTTGAGATGAGTGTAGAGTACCAGAAACATTTTGTTGGAAATTGAGCACTTTGTTCTATCATTTTGCGAACAAATGTTCCCTCACCACCCTCGCACCAGATTTCGCTGTTTTGTCCGCCAAAATTCAACGTGGTTGTACTGTTGTTTTTAAGACCTAAATTTTTCCACTTCCGTTCCGTGCCAGCTTCAGCCTCCGCTAAGGATGCGTGGAAAGGTGGATTACAAATTGACATGTCAAACACGTCATCGGGCTTTATAATGTTCCTAAAAATAGCGGATGAATCGGTTTGCAGCCGGCATTCAATCGCTTCATTTAAAGAATCGTTTGAGGCGATGATCTGGTTCGCAGATTGAATAGCAATAGGATCAATATCGGAACCAACAAAATGCCAGCCATATTCGCTATTTCCAATCATTGGATAAACACAATTAGCGCCTACACCAATATCAAGTATCCGAATTGATTTTCCTTGTGGAAGAACGCCATTATTGCAGGAGCATAATAGATCGGCCATGTAATGAAGATAGTCCGCCCTGCCAGGAATTGGCGGACAGAGGTAATTTGCCGGAATATCCCAATTTGAAATACCATAGAACTGTTTTAACAATGCTTTGTTCAGTGTTTTCACCGCGTCTGGATTGCTGAAATCTATTGATTCATTATTATATTTATTCAGTGATACAAATACTGCAAGTTCAGGGCAGGATAGTATAAGCTGTTCAAAGTTGTAACGGAAACGATGTCGGTTCCGAGGATGCAATGCGTTTTTTTCTAAAGGGATTATTTTGTGTTTTTCTGCCAATTTAGATTTGCCCAGATAATTTTCTTGATTTTTAAGCCATTTGTATGACAACAATTATAATTGCGTTTAAAGCGAAGATCAATGCGGCGTGTGGGTCGAACTTAAAAAACAGGACAAAGTAAACCTCGATGATAAATGCAAACATTGAACTAAAAGACCGAAACAATGTGTAAAGCAAACGGAGTTATTTTTTATGTTATGGATAAATGAGTCACATTTATGGGTTGCTTTTGTAGCCACACTTTTTTTGATATTGTTTCACTACTTAAGCCCTTGGTTTGCCAACCATTTGCCTGGAAATGGTCGCGCATTTGTATCTGATCCTGCCCTGATTTGTCGGACACCTAGCTAAGAGAGTAAAATCTATTAGTAGAGGTGAATAATGAGCAATAATAAAGCAGAAGATACGATAGTTCGAAAAAAATACAGCCCTCAATTTAAAGATCTAGCCGTTGAGCGTGCTGCTA
>CANJFK010000022.1 GCA_947473535.1 Legionellaceae bacterium
TGCGCCAGATGCAGGGCGGCGGTGGGCGTGGCGCGATGTCGTTCGGTCGTTCGCGAGCACGTTTGTTAGGCGAGGATCAGGTGAAGGTCACGTTTGCTGATGTGGCCGGCGTGGATGAAGCCAAAGATGAGGTAAAAGAGTTGGTTGATTTCTTACGCGATCCAACTAAATTTCAAAACCTTGGCGGACGAATTCCGCGTGGTGTGCTGCTCGTCGGCTCGCCAGGAACGGGTAAAACATTACTTGCAAGAGCGGTAGCAGGCGAGGCAAAAGTACCCTTTTTCACGATTTCAGGCTCTGATTTTGTCGAAATGTTCGTGGGTGTTGGTGCGTCCCGAGTCCGTGATATGTTTGAGCAGGCAAAAAAACAGGCGCCATGCATCATTTTCATCGACGAGATTGACGCGGTTGGCCGGCATCGCGGCGCTGGTTTGGGCGGAGGACACGATGAACGTGAGCAGACACTGAATCAATTGCTTGTCGAGATGGATGGTTTTGAGGGCAACGAAGGGGTGATTGTGATTGCTGCGACCAACCGCCCTGATGTATTGGATCCTGCGCTACTTCGTCCCGGTCGCTTTGATCGTCAAGTGGTGGTGCCATTGCCAGATATTCGTGGCCGTGAACAGATTTTGAAAGTACATATGACGAAAGTACCAGTGGACACGAGCGTTAAAATATTGCCAATTGCGCGAGGTACGCCTGGCTTTTCTGGTGCCGATTTAGCGAACTTAGTGAATGAAGCAGCCTTATTTGCTGCGCGGGCTAATAAACGTAAAGTCAGTATGAGCGATTTGGATAAAGCGAAAGATAAAATTATGATGGGCGCAGAACGGCGTTCAATGGTGATGGATGAGAATGAGAAAAAATTGACGGCTTACCATGAAGCCGGGCATGCCATTGTTGGTTTGTTGGTTCCTGAACATGATCCGGTTTATAAAATTTCAATTATTCCTCGAGGTCGCGCGCTTGGTGTGACGATGTTTCTGCCGGAACAAGACCGATACAGCCATAGTAAACGGCGATTAGAAAGTCAGCTAGCGAGTCTTTTTGGCGGCCGAGTGGCTGAGGAATTAATTTTCGGTGCTGAGAGTGTAACAACAGGTGCTTCAAATGACATCATGCGTGCCACGGAAATTGCTCGCAAAATGGTTACCAGTTGGGGGCTATCCAGCATGGGGCCTTTGACCTTTGGCCAGGAAGAAGGGGAAGTATTTTTGGGTCGTTCGGTGAATCAAAATAAAGAAATATCGGATAAAACAGCCCAACTAATTGATGAGGAAGTGCGCATTATTGTTGATCGTAATTACCAACGCGCACAGAACGTATTGACGGAAAATTTGGATAAATTGCATTTGATGGCTGACGCCCTGATTAAATACGAAACAATAGATGCGAAGCAAATTGAAGAGGTTATGTTAGGAAAAGAGCCGTCTCCACCCGATGATTGGGAATCGATCAAACAAATCGATAAAGATAAAAACAATCCTGATGCGGGTAGTGAAATGGATGAGCCTGTGATTAAACCTGAGGATAAATCTGTCGATGGCCCTGCTTCAGAACATTAAACCGATGATTTGATGCAAGAATGGGAAGCGTGTTGGATGCTATCTATAAGTGAATAACAAACAATTTACCGCCTGGCGCCGAGCAAGCCATCACCCTAACGTGATGGCGCCTGCTTACCGCCGCAAGCCGTTAATCATGGGTGTGCTTAATGTCACACCGGATTCTTTTTCCGATGGTGGATGCTTCTTTGAACCAGAGCAGGCTTATCTGCGAGCGCAGGTTATGATTGCTCAGGGCGCGGATTTGATTGATATCGGAGGGGAATCATCAAGACCTGGCGCTGTGTCCATTTCAACCGCCGAAGAATTAGCGCGCGTCATTCCAGTGATTGAACGCATCCGAGCGATGCATGATATTTGTATTTCCATTGACACGCGTAAAGCGGATGTTATGTTTGCGGCCGTTGAGGCTGGCGCATCGTTTATTAACGATATCAGTGCGTTAAGCGATAACCACGCTCTGGCAGTGGCCGCGGATTGTGATGTCCCTGTGTGCTTAATGCATATGCAAGGAACGCCAGATTCCATGCAAAATAACCCGTACTATGCTACGGATATTGTGGATGAAATCAATTGGTTTTTTGAGCAGCGCATTGACGCTTGTGTGCAAGCCGGGGTGGCTCGAGAACGGTTGATTCTTGATCCTGGGTTTGGTTTTGGTAAATCAGTGCAGCACAATTTATTGATCGTGAAACGGTTAATTGAATTTCAACAGCACAAACTACCCATCTTGCTTGGTGTCTCACGTAAAAGTACAATTGGGGCTGTTTTACAGAAAACAGCTTCCGAACAGTTGCCTGGAGGGCTTGCATTGGCAGTTTATGCAGCGCTTCAAGGTGTTTCAATTATTAGAACACATGATGTGGACGAAACGAATCAAGCACTAACAATAATTGATGCGATCGGTCACCGTGGTGTAGGGATGAATAGCATTCCTTCATACAGGAGAGATAAAACGGATGAATCACCGTAAATATTTTGGTACCGACGGAATTCGTGGCGAAGTGGGCTTAACAAACATCACGCCTGAATTTATGCTGAAGCTTGGTTGGGCTGTGGGTCGCGTGTTAGCCAATGGTCATCGTAAAAAAGTGCTTATTGGTAAAGATACCCGTGTATCAGGTTACATGCTGGAGTCGGCGTTAGAAGCTGGTTTATCAGCAGCGGGAGTTGATGTCAGGCTATTAGGCCCTATGCCAACGCCGGCCATCGCTTATTTAACCCAAACGTTACGGGCTAATGCAGGCATTGTGATTAGTGCGTCACATAATTTATTTCAAGACAATGGCATCAAGTTTTTTTCGGCTGATGGTAGTAAATTACCGGATAGTGTTGAGCTGGCGATTGAGGCTGAAATTGATAAGCCCATGCAAATTGTGCCGTCGGCACAATTGGGTAAAGCGATGCGTATTGATGATGCACCAGGGCGCTATATTGAGTTTTGTAAGTCAACGATTCCTTCACTCACCCGATTATCCGGGTTAAAAATAGTGGTTGATTGTGCGAATGGTGCAACATATCACATTGCACCCAGTGTATTTAAAGAGCTAGGAGCCGAGGTTATTGCTATTGGTAATAAGCCCGATGGATTTAATATTAATCAAGGATGTGGTTCAACCGCGCCGGACATGCTACGAAAAACCGTGCTTGAAACGGGCGCTGACATTGGCGTGGCGTTGGATGGTGATGGTGACCGATTGCTTCTCGTTGATGCGTCCGGCGAGATCATTAACGGCGATCAGATCATTTATATTATTGCCAAAGATCGTCATCAACGAAACATGTTGCACGGGGGCGTAGTTGGTACTTTAATGAGCAACTATGGTTTGGAAAAAGCATTGGCTGCCCTGTCCATCCCTTTTTTACGAGCAAAAGTGGGTGATCGGTATGTCCTTGAAACATTAAAAGAGAACGATTGGAAAATTGGAGGTGAATCATCTGGTCATGTGGTTTGTTTGGATAAAACCACCACCGGTGATGGGATAGTCGCCGCCCTACAAGTCCTGGCGATCATGGTGAAGCAGGAAAAATCCTTGCGAGAATTGGCAGCTGGCATTACGTTATTGCCTCAATCGCTTGTTAATCTCAAAACGAGCAACGCGGAATTACTCGCTAATAATCCACGAATTATAGCGGCAGTGGACGCATTGGGTACGAAGCTGCGGGGCGAAGGGCGTGTTCTATTAAGACCGTCAGGCACCGAACCGCTGTTACGAGTGATGGTTGAGGGGCGAGAAAATCAGCAAGTGCAACTACATGCACAACAATTAGCAGACGAAATCAATCAAATTGAACTGCATTTGAAAGCAAAAAATGCCGTTGCATGAGGGAAGCATGAGA
Organism: Legionellaceae bacterium; assembly: GCA_947473535.1. GTDB lineage: Bacteria > Pseudomonadota > Gammaproteobacteria > Legionellales > Legionellaceae > CANJFK01. The sequence goes on from CANJFK010000022.1 coordinate 3,909, forward strand.
CAAAAAATAGTCATGGGCAATTGGAAAATGAATGGTAATTTGGATCAAATTACCCTTTTGTTACGCGAGTTACTGGCGCTTATGCCGGCACAAGCGATGGCCAACTGTGCCGTACTGCCCCCGAGTATTTATCTACCCCACGTACATGAGATGTTGAGTGGAAGTGCGATCCGTTGGGGGGCACAAAATATTTATCCAAAAGAGGCTGGTGCGTTTACGGGCGAGATATCTGCGAGGATGTTAACTGATTTTGCATGTCACTATGTTTTAGTGGGACATTCTGAACGTCGACAATTGTTTCATGAAGATGAAAAATTTGTCGCAGAAAAATTCCACCATGTAAAAGATCATGATATGATACCCGTTCTTTGCGTAGGTGAGACGCTAGAAGAGCGAGAGCAAGGTTTAACAGAACACGTTTTAACCAAGCAATTGCTCGCGGTTACCACGACAGGGCAAGATTTTTTTAAACAGTGTATTATCGCCTATGAACCCGTTTGGGCAATAGGCACTGGAAAAACAGCGGAGCCAGAACAAGTGCAAGCAGTGCATGCGTTCATCCGAGGTTTGGTAGCAACATTCAGTCAAGGCGACGCCCAAAAATTAGCCATTATATATGGTGGGAGCGTCAACGAAAAAAATGCGCGTTCGCTTTTTGCGATGCCGGATGTTGATGGTGGTTTGATTGGTGGTGCATCGCTTCATGCGCGACAGTTTGTGGAAATTGTGAAATGTATCAATTGTTATTAATTTTACATGTGTTGATTGCAACGACCGTCATCGGTTTAGTGTTAATTCAGCATGGGAAAGGCGCCGATATTGGCGCAGCGTTTGGATCAGGCGCTTCTAATACGGTGTTCGGTAGCCAAGGGACGGGTAGTTTTTTGTTTAAATTAACCGGCGGTTTGGCGTTAGCCTTTTTCGTTACTAGTTTGTCATTGTCGTCTATGGTGGCCAATCATTATCAGAAAGAGAGTTTGCAAGTTATCCCTCAACAAACCAGTGTACCGGAAAGTAAAATTCCAGTGCCTACTGATAGTGGATCCTAACCCTTTTGCCGAAGTGGTGGAATTGGTAGACACGCCGTCTTGAGGGGGCGGTGGCGTAAAGCTGTGCCGGTTCGAGTCCGGCCTTCGGCACCAATTATATATTTTTTTACACCCATTACGAGCAAGGTGAAAAATGCTATCACAATATTTACCCATTCTCGTTTTCATCATAATCGGTCTGATTCTAGGCCTTGTTATGTTGGGAGCAGGCTCTCTGATTTCAACACACAAACCAGATGCTGCAAAAAACTCACCTTATGAGTGCGGGTTTCCAGCTTTTGAGAATTCACGAATACCATTTGATGTTCGATTTTACTTGGTTGCGATACTGTTTATTATCTTCGACCTGGAAACGGCGTTTTTTTTCCCCTGGGCCATTGTTTTACGAAAAATAGGCTGGTTTGGTTTTTCTGCCATGATGATGTTTCTTGGTTTGTTGGTCATCGGATTTATTTATGAGTGGAAACGGGGTGCATTGGAATGGGAGTGAGTCAATCTGCAGAGTTGCAAAAAAGTGGTTTTGTTACGACTTCAGTAGAAAAACTAGTCGGTTGGGCTTGCACCGGTTCGATGTGGCCTATGACATTTGGGCTAGCCTGTTGTGCCGTAGAAATGATGCATGTTGGTGCAGCTCGTTATGATCTGGATCGTTTTGGTATTATTTTCCGACCGAGCCCCCGTCAGTCTGATGTGATGATTGTCGCGGGAACATTATGCAATAAAATGGCACCAGCATTACGCAAAGTTTATGATCAAATGGCAGAGCCTCGTTGGGTAATCTCCATGGGATCTTGTGCGAATGGGGGTGGGTATTATCACTACTCGTATTCCGTCGTTCGTGGTTGTGATCGGATCGTTCCCGTTGATGTATACGTGCCGGGTTGTCCACCAACAGCCGAGGCGTTGTTATACGGTATTATTCAGCTGCAGAATAAGATCCGACGAAAAGCAATAATAGAGATTTAGGATGACAAAACAAGATAATTTAGCTGAGTGTTTACGCCGCGAGTTGATGGACTCACTCGTTTCCGTTACTACAGCGTTTAATGAAGTGACCGTTGAGTGTGAAGCGGCTGTCTTATTAAGCGTATTGTTGCAATTACGCGATGATCCGGCGTTTGCATTTGATCAGCTCATTGATTTGTGTGGGGTAGACTACCTTCTGTATGGTGAATACGATTGGGAAACTGAATCTGCTTCCGAAAATGGATTTTCTCGTGGTGTTGAATGCCAGGAGCCGCCAGCTTTCGTGTTGGATAAACCTCGATTTGCAGTGGTGTATCATTTGCTATCGACCCCTAAAAATCATCGACTGCGACTGACGGTTTTTGTCGATGAAGCATGTCTTATCGTTCCTTCAGTTCATGCCCTTTGGAAATGTGCGAATTGGTTTGAACGTGAAGCGTATGACTTGTATGGCATTTTATTTGATGGTCACCCTGATCTGAGACGTATTTTAACCGATTACGGTTTTATTGGTCATCCGTTTCGGAAAGATTTTCCCATCAGTGGCCATGTCGAAATGCGTTACGATGCGCTGCTAAAAAAAGTTATTTATGAACCGGTTGATATTGAGCCAAGAATATTAGTGCCCAAAGTAATCCGCAGTGACAATCGGTATTTGGACCTGCAAGAGGTAAAACCATGATTGACCTACAACGTTATACGCTCAATTTTGGTCCACAACATCCTGCGGCCCACGGTGTGTTGCGTTTGGTCCTGGAGCTGGAGGGCGAAACCATTGTTCGCGCTGATCCTCATATTGGATTATTGCATCGCGCTACCGAAAAATTGGTGGAAACCAAACCATACCTGCATAGCATTGGTTATATGGATAGGCTTGATTACGTGTCAATGATGTGTAATGAGCATGCTTATGTTCGGGCAATAGAGAAAATGCTTGGGGTCGAAGCACCCTTGCGAGCCCAGTATATACGGACCATGTTTGATGAAATCACTCGCATTCTAAATCACTTGTTATGGTTAGGTGCGATAGCACTCGATATTGGTGCAATGACTGTGTTTTTATATTGCTTTCGTGAACGAGAAGATTTGTTTGATTGTTATGAAGCTGTTTCAGGTGCGCGGATGCACGCCACGTATTATCGACCGGGCGGCGTTGCGCGTGACCTACCTGATACTATGCCGCAATATAAAGCCTCTCGGTGGCATAATGATCGAGAAGTTGAAAAAATGAATGTTAATCGACAAGGGAGCTTGCTCGATTTTATCTGGTCATTTACGGAACGCTTTCCACGTTGTGTTGACGAATACGAGACGTTGCTTACCGATAATCGTATTTGGAAGCAGCGTACGGTCGATATTGGTGTGGTTTCGCCAGAAGATGCCTTGCAGTGGGGATTTACTGGCCCCATGTTGAGAGGTTCTGGCGTGGCGTGGGACTTGCGGAAAAAACAACCGTATGCGGCATATGAACAAATTGATTTTGATATTCCTGTTGGGAAAACGGGTGATTGTTATGATCGTTACCTCGTGCGGGTCGAAGAAATGCGTCAATCCAATCGCATTGTTCGACAATGTGTTCAGTGGCTTCGCGACAATCCAGGTCCTATTAAACTCGATGATCACAAAATCACACCGCCTAGCCGAGTAGCAATGAAAGAAGATATGGAAGCGATGATCCACCACTTTAAATTGTTTTCAGAAGGTTTTAGCTTACCACGTGGCGAAGTGTATAGCCCCGTTGAAGCGCCAAAAGGTGAATTTGGAATTTATCTGGTATCGGATGGTGCCAATAAGCCGTATCGCATGAAAATTCGTGCGCCAGGTTTTGCGCATTTATCCAGCTACGATGAAATGGTTCGAGGCCATATGTTAGCTGACGGGGTCGCTATTTTGGCTAGTCAAGATATCGTATTTGGGGAAATTGATAGGTAGGGTAAGTATGACTGATCATTCAGCAAAATTAATTCTTCAATTCGTCAGTGCTGCTGGTATAAAGCAAATTGACCATTGGATTGCCAAATATCCGGTTGATGAAAAACAATCAGCAGTGATGAGCGCTTTGATGGTTGTGCAAGAAGAGAATGGCTTTTTAACGTCGGAAGCGATGGATGCGGTGGCTGAGTACCTTGCAATGCCCGCTATTGCGGTCTACGAGGTTGCGACGTTTTATGGCATGTATGAACGGAAGCCGATAGGCCGACATTTGGTTAATGTTTGTACCAACATTTCATGCCAATTGCGTGACTCTGCGGTCATCGTCTCTCATCTAGAGAAGAAATTAGGCATTAAATTGGGCGGGACAACGGAAGACGGGTGTTTTACCCTACGTGCAGTTGAGTGTTTGGGCGCGTGTGTTAATGCTCCGATGATGCAAGTGGACAAAAATTATCATGAAAATCTGACTACCGATACGATAGATGCGGTATTGGAACAGTATCGATGAGCGAACAAAATAGAGTTAAATGCCATGGTTGAATTAAATCAAGTCTGTTTTCGAACATTTCATCTACCCGAGCCGTGGACCTTAGAGGCTTATCTCAGCGTTGGCGGCTATAGCGTATGGCGTCGTATATTAACTGAGCAAACACCGCCCCAACAAATCATTGATGAGTTGAAGCTGTCGGCGTTACGTGGGCGAGGCGGTGCTGGTTTTCCGACGGGGCTGAAGTGGAGCTTTATGAACCGCAACGCGCCGGTTCAA
>CANJFK010000023.1:0-8420 GCA_947473535.1 Legionellaceae bacterium
ATCGTTTGAAGTTAAAATGGTCGCTTAGCAAAGTGTCCGATTTTCCGGGGCAAGATCAGTGTTGAGTGAGGAATCAATGTCCACCTTGGCGTTCGTCGCTAGCACAGGGAAAATCCATCATCTCAATGCATTATTAAGCGCAAACTACAGCGAAGCACACGAATCATGGCTTACGAATCTACCAGACATCATTAACGCATTTTTCCGAGCCCTAGAAAACGGTAAAGCATCCGTGCTCCTACGACTTCTACAATATCCAGGAATGACTGATGTTATAACGGATGTAAAGCTCCTTAGCACAATACAACAACATTACCCAAAGCGCGTCAATAACCAAGATTTTTACATCCCGCAGCTATTAGCCCCAACAATAAATAACTATCTCCATCAAATCACAAAACCTGACTACTACCCTTTGCGGTACAATAAGGAAGTGAGACCACAAGGAAATATTGCTTTGATTATGGCAGCAAGTTTGCCAAGTTCAGATATTTTTAACTACATCCTGCAAACGTTTCCCTTAATCAAGCAACAATTAGCTAACTCTGCGCTCGTAGCCTTTTTATCAGCAACACGAACGGTGGATGGTACCCCAAAAGAATCAATTAACGCGACTATTGTTAACCAGCTACTGGCCGTCCCTCATGTTTATAATTATGCTTTATCACGTGAGTATGATCTTCGTGACCTAGTTAGCGCATTTAACGACCTAAAGAAAGAAGAGGCACCAATTTCTCTAGGTTTTTGCTCTAAATTTTTCAAGAAAGTAAGCTCAAGTTCGGCGATGGAAGCGGTGGATTCATTGGATTCCATTTACTCATCGTCAGATGCTCTGACTGATAAGGACGACCGCTCATCGTCTGCTGCTTTATCTGATATAGACAGATTACCCTCTCGTTGCACATCCATATCACCCTATTACATCGGTGGTGGCGTGTAGTAAATCCTTGCATGGTTTTTGTCCGCGAAATTGGTTTATTAATATTCAATATGGTCGTCGTAAATTTGTTGTGCATAAAATTTGTTTGATTAAGTTTATGCTGATCGATCCACGCTGACCCTATTGATACTCTCCCTGTAGACCGAGTCGTTACAAAGGAACTACACCCTATTAATTTTTAGTATATACTCTAGTTAACCAATTTTACTTGAGGCGTATGGATGGCCCAACAACAGCAGCAATCTGGTGGCGATAATGCAATGGCCCCAATATGGATAACTGTATTGGTGTTTATCACGCTTTTCTTTCTTTGGAAATCCGGGCATAAACAGATCGTTACCATTGTTTTTTACCTCAATATATTGCAAGCAAAGCTTGTCATGCTCTTTCTTCATGACACGTCATTACCGCGGATTGTTTACACAATGGAAACCATTGACCCCGCCACTATTGAGTGGAGTCAACTGGTCGATTTCACCGAACTTGTCGGTAATTACATTCGTTATCCTATTGTTATTATCCTCGCAGTCTTGGCTGTATTTCTTTATAAATCAGATCTAGCACTTAAATTCCGTAAAATACATGATATGAAAACATTGCGGCAGCAAGAGCAAAATAATTGGCCGGCAATTATGCCAGTAGTGAAACAAGATTTAGTGAGCCAAGATATTAATATTGGCCCCTGGGCCATGGCGCTAACGCCGATGGAGTTTGCGCGAAAATATAATTTGCTTAAAAAAAATGATGTGTTGCTGGATAACCAAATGCCGGGTCAAGAAATGACTGCGACCGTTCGTCGTGGCGATGCAAAACGGGTGTTTACGTTGCAGTTAGGTCCAACCTGGGATGGGTTTGAACGATGCCCTGGGCATGTTTGTGCGTTGGCCGCTATATTTATGGCGCGAATGAATCGAGATAAAGAGTCTGCCAAAAAGATTTTGACATCGATCGATAAGAGTTTCTCTGAGGGCAAGCCGGACTATAGTGCGGCAATCAGTGTCCTTAAAAAATATCAAAATCAGGAATCGGTCCAGGAGATTATATCGAAGCACGCTTATCTTTTGACGGTACTGGCGTCATTGTTAGAGGCCTCACGTGATGATGGTGTTGTGCCCAGTGCTGAATTTTTATGGTTAAAGCCCATTGATCGCCGTTTATGGTATATGCTTAATTGCGTCGGTCGACAAACACCATTTTCTGAAGTAGGTGGGCCGTTTGGTCATTGGCGCGCAGAGAAAACGATGGGACGTCGCTCGTTAGCGCCGATGATTGATGAATCAATAAAGGCATTAGAAATTGCTGTGAAACAGGTTAAATTATCTCCACAAGAGATGCAGGAGTTAAAGCCATGATGCGAGGTATTGATTCACGCCACGAAATTGATCCTACCCAGCTTTTGCGGGATACGCGCACGCTCGGTAACCGTATTAGTGGTTTTTTTGCCAAGCCAACCAATGCAGCGGTCGTTCTAATGTCCGCGGCAGCCACGGCTTATTTCTTGCCCGAGATGACATTGATTATGTTGATTATTGGTCTTCTTTCGTTCTGGTATGCCATTTCGCGCAAACAAAAGCTCCCTTTCCGATTACCACAAATTGCGAAAATTAAAGATTACAATGATTTAAAACCGGGTATTAAATTACCGAACACGTCGAGAGGTATTGCTTTTTTTGGCAATGAGCTCAAAAGCAACGAAGAATTGTGGTTTGCGAATGAGGATATGCGTACACATATCCTTATTTTTGGTTCAACAGGTAGTGGTAAAACAGAAGCATTAGTGTCAATTGCTTATAATGCATTGGTGCAAGCCAGCGGATTTATTTATGTGGATGGAAAGGGAGATAACTCCCTGTACGCAAAAATTTTTTCCATTGTCCGTAGCATGGGGCGAGAAGATGACTTGTTGTTGATCAATTTCATGACCGGTGCGCGTGATATTGTCGGCCCACAAGTAACACGTTTATCCAATACGTTAAACCCTTTTTGTCAGGGATCATCAGGTATGTTAACCCAACTTGTTGTTAACTTAATGGGAGACTCTGGCTCGGGTGGTGATGGTGATATGTGGAAAGGGCGAGCAATCGCGTTTGTAGAAGCATTGATGAGATTACTGGTGTATATGCGCGATGAGGGGAGCGTTCTGCTTGATGCCGATACCATTCGTAATTATTTCGACCTACAGCGCCTTGAATCGATTGTAGTTGATAAAATATTCCCACGCGATGAGCAAGAGGGGATTAATATAGAATCAATACCTAAATTAGTCACCGATCCGTTGCGCAACTATCTCGGCACCCTGCCTGGTTACAATAAGGAAAAAAAGGGCAAGCAAGTATCTCAAGTACTTGAACAGCACGGGTTTATTACCATGCAGCTGGTTCGAGCATTCTCGTCATTAGCCGATACGTACGGTCATATTTTGCGCGTAAATTTGGCGGAGGTCGACTTCAAAGACGTGGTGTTGAATCGGCGAATTTTAGTGGTTCTCTTGCCCGCGCTGGAAAAATCACCGGAAGAGCTATCTAACTTGGGTAAGATTATTGTGTCATCGTTGAAGGCAATGATGGCGGCAGGTCTTGGTGATGAAGTGGAAGGTGATTATCGCGATGTGATTGAGAGAAAGCCGACGAATGCGCCAACGCCTTATATGTGTATCCTTGACGAGTATGGCTATTATGCGGTGAAAGGCTTCGCCGTTGTGCCAGCCCAGGCTCGTTCGCTGGGGTTTTCAGCTATTTTTGCAGGGCAGGATTTACCCGCATTCCAAAAAGCGTCCAAGGAAGAGGCCGCGTCAATTGGTGCCAACACCAACATTAAAATTTGCATGAAGCTTGAGGATCCGGAAGACACCTATAATTTCTTTGTCAAAACCGCGGGTGAAGCATACGTTACTAAAGTGGACTCTTTTCAAACGAAAGAAGGAAGTATGGCCAATAGCTATATGGACACCAAAAGTTCTTCGTTTGAAAAACGTGCACGTATCGACTTACTTGACTTAAAAGAACAAACCGAAGGCGAAGCTCATATTTTTTTCCGTTCGCAGATTGTTCGTGCACGGATGTTTTATGCGAATCCCAAGCCGGTCAAGAAGTTAAAGTTAAATCAATTTTTGAAAGTTGAACCGCCACCGGATGAATATTTAGCTAAATTACAAAAACAATTGGCGGGTTTTCAACACGTACTGGAGAATGAGGATCCGAGTATTACAGCCGATGTCGAAAGCGAAACCATCACGCTGGTGAGTAAATCCTTACGTGAATCAACCATTAAAGAGCCGATTGAGCGCGGCGTGACGGCGTTGTTAGCGTTCCATAATTATCACGAACCTGAGAAGGTGGAAGATCTTATTGAAGAAGTCGAGATAGGTAATTTAACTATTTTCGCGAAACTACGTGTTTCACCCGGCTCGCCACCGCTGCTCACGAAAGACGTTGCCCGCTTCTCCGAGTCATTATTACCCATTAATGAAACACGAAATCACATCATGGCCATTGAGCGCTTGAGCGGCGAAAAATCCAGTCTTGCTGGAAATATTGCCAATGAATTGATAAAAGATTTTCAAATGGCCACAAGCTACCCACCAGAAGAGCGTGATCAAGTGAGCGCTGAGGAATTAACGAAAATTGTGCAAGGGCTCTCAGAAAAAATTAATCGTGAGCGTGAGAATGCGAAGAATAAGAGTTCTGAAGATGCTTAGCATGCTTTCGGGGCCTTGTTCACCGTTTCGGCCACGTTGTCTTTCTCGAGAAGGCGGGAATCCATTTCTACACTGGCTCCCCGCCTTCGCGGGGAAGACATTTTTCTATGATTTGGCCGAAACGATGAACAAAGCCGCTTTCGGACAATGCTAGAGAAATCCCAACCGTCCCAACATGGTCTATAATTACCACATTGACATAAATTTTATCTAATGGTGAAAGGCGATTATGCTTCACCATCCTCTTGTACTGGATGGAATGAAGCAAGCCAAATCACACAGGAGAAATAGTATGACTGATTATACTGTGGTGTTTATTGGAGAACCAGGCTCTGGAAAAACACACCTCATTCGCTCATTAAAAGGAAGAGGTCTTACGAGGACAGATCCTACCCAGTCTTCTGAATTCGGAGGGTTTCATACTATTAGTCAGGGCTTTAGAGCAAAAATATGGGATTTACCAGCAAAGGTGCTTGCCACTTTTAGCATGTTTATAAAAAAAGAGACTGTTTCTTATCTTTGCTTGGATTTGACTTTAGAACCAGGGGTTATTGCAAAGCAGGTAAAATACTGGACGGCTGAAGTAGTAGCTGTGGGTGGACTCGGCAGTAATATAGTACTCTTGGGAACTAAAGCGGATAAAATTCTCAATCAGCAGACGCTTGACGACAAAAAAAATCAGCTAATTAGATTAGCTCAACAATATAATTGTTGCTCAGATGTTTTTATCACAAGCGCTGTTTCTGACACCGTGAACGGCACGACGAACATGGATGATGTTTTTTCCGAAGCGGCCCTCCCAGCGGATATAAAAGAAGGAATATCGCGACCAATTGCGGTTCCAATCATTGTAGAGGGGGAGGTGGATACGACATATAAATGGAGGGACTGCTTGATTGACCTTGTGAACAAACGACAGGTGAGAGCTGTGAGTGGCGTCATCAATCTAAGTGTTGAAGCATACAAAGTTCAGTTAAAAATCATGGCACTCCTCAAGTTCCGTAACAAAGAAGTTCCAACAGAGCTTAACGTAACTGAGTTTGATCCAGTTAAAATAAAAATTTTAGCCCTCATTGATGCACGTATTGAAAAAATAGAAGGTACGTGGGGCGTGTTTAAAAATAAGTCACCCGAGAAAGTAAACGCCTGGCTTCATTTATATGAGCTGCTTTATTTAGAGCCAAACGTTGACAAGTTTAGGTCCATTATTGAGGACTGGGGAACACAAACGCAAATTGTAAACGGAGAGACGCGAGGAAATTTAAGCATCATTGGGGATCAGCGAGCGAACGCGGGATTTTTTGAAAGTAAAGAATCTCAAAGTCTGAAGATATTAGCGCTTATTAAGAGCGAGTTGCCAGCGGACGACTCAGGATTAACGCAAGAAGGTCTTCAATATGAAGGGTGAGGCGCAGCAAGGTTGAGCTAGGCCTAATCTGTCTGATCTAAAATAAGTAGTTACATAAAATTACAAGTTATTGTTGCTCATCGCCGTGAAACCATTAGAATGGTGAGTAGGGTGGTGACGGTTGTTTTCTTCTTATATTTTCCCAACCCTTCATAGAAATTATAGTATATGACTTGTAACCTGATGCGTTGTATGGTTTGATTTCCTTAGACTGTGGATTCTTCCGTGAGGTATAGATTGAGACGATTGTATATTGGCTTTGCTGGCTTAATGGCCTTGTCGGTATTAGCCGGTTGCCACTCGAAACAACAACAATCCTTTACGGATGATGATAAATTGCCAACGCAGGTTGCCGGCGCATCTGATCGTGATATCATGAAGATGCAGGAAAAAATTACCAAACAAGGCGTGCGGATCATTACCGCTGGTCAGAATTATTTAATTAGTATTCCCTCGCCGATGTTATTTGCAGATCAATCACCGCATATCAATTGGGAGGCTTATGGGTTGCTCAATAACATTGCGTGTTATTTACAGCAATTTCGTAAAATCAGCATTAATGTGAATGCGTTTAGCAGCAAATACGTCTCTGAACGACGTGAACATGCATTAACGTCGGCTCGAGCGCGAGCGGTTGCGGAATATCTTTGGTCTCAAGGTATTGAGAGCCGCTTTATCTTTACACAAGGTCTGGGTAGTGATAAACCTATAGTCGCTTTTACGCAATATGGTGATGCGGCGCCTAATTCCAGAGTTGAAATAACGTTTAGACATGCAGTCGTTAATTAATGGAGATAGTTAAGTGAGCCGGGAGACTTGGAATTTACTCAGGAACGCTAAGCGATTCTATGTTCGTTCGTTTCGATGGACAGGAAGTCTCGTTATTATCTCCGTCTTGATGAATCTCCTGTTGGGGATGGCTGTATATTATGTTTATTTCAACCAACCTGAACATGATTTTTACGTTACTGATGGGGTTACTCCACCAGTATCATTAACACCAATGGATGAGGCTAACGAAACATCGGTTCCTTTGCTTGCAAACGACCCAGGAACTGATGATGAAACGAGGGCCATACCGCAATGAGAGGACATTATGCCTGAAGATGTTTTGACCAATGTTGTCATGAGAAATAATTTTTATCGCGACGGCCAACGCAAAATGGTGCTCATTTTGTTGATTTCAATTGCCGCAAACTTTATCTTGACATCGATGTTGGTTTATATTGTTTCGCATCCTCCGGCACCCAAATATTTTGCTACAAGTATCAATGGTCGAATTACGCCTTTATTTCCGCTAAATGAACCTAACCAATCGGATTCAGCCGTACTGCAATGGGCAAATCAGGCAGCGATTGCCGCATTTACGTATAATTTCGTCAACTACCGCGCGGAGCTGCAGGCATCCTCTGGGTTCTTTACTGCTGATGGTTGGGATCAATTTTTAAACGCCTTACAACAATCAAATAACCTTGAGGCAATTAAAGCTAAAAAATTAATTGTATCAGCGGTGGCAACCAGAGCGCCGATCATTTTACAGAAAGGGATTCTGAATGGGCGGTTCGCATGGCGGGTACAAATGCCACTTTTGGTGACTTACCAAAGCGCCAGTGAATTCTCTCAGCAAAATCTTGTGGTAACGATGCTGATTAGTCGCGTGTCGACCCTTAACTCGCCTCGAGGGATTGGGATAGCTCAGTTTGTGAGTGGCCCGTCTACTGGTGATACAAATTGATGATGAATATGCGCAGCGAATTCAACGTTCGTCATAAAAGGCAACGGATACGCCTACTGCCTTGGGTACTATTGGCCGCGAGCGCTGCCTATTCCTCTATTGCATTGAGTGCCAGCGAGCAAACGGGTTCAGCTAAACAAGCTTTAGAGCAACTGCGGATATTACAAAAACGATTGGCTCCACCTGCAGATAGTGCTACGAAAGAAAAAAATCAAGCTCAGTCAACGGAAACTTCAGCGCCCTCATCGCCACCGGTGCGAGCTATTCTTGAGAAAAATACGGATGCTTCAACCGGCCGAAATGAGGTTGTGCCTACGCCGTCTGAAAAGGAAGTGATTGATTCGTTAGCGTTTGATGGTGTCGGGCAGCAATTATTTCCGTTGTCCCCAGAGCAAATTTTACGTCTTAAGCAAATGTTCAATACAGCAGAGTATGCAAAAGCGTCACCGGTTGGAACGCCGCCCAAACCCACAGCAACATCCCAGTTTGTGAACTTGTCACCCGGGTCAACACCGCCAGTCATCCGATTATCGCAAGGATTTGTTTCTTCCTTAGTCTTTCTTGACTCAACGGGTTCCCCTTGGCCAATTGCTGCTTATGATTTAGGTGATCCTACGGCGTTTAATATTCAGTGGGATAT
>CANJFK010000024.1 GCA_947473535.1 Legionellaceae bacterium
CACGAGAATGGTGCGCCGATCAATTGTTTCCGCATCACGTGGAATCACTTGCTTTGCTAACGACGGCCATAACAAATCAGAGACATCGCCCTCAAAATCATTGACCTCTCGCACTGGAATTTGGTCCCCAGGCAAGGATGCACTCCAATCGTCTGCAGTAAAATCAGGATCAGCTGTCATTCGTATTGCATGCACTGCTTCATGAACATCTAATAATCGACCAATGATATTCAGTGTGTCCATATCATTTAAAACGGAGCGCACGTAGGCGCTGTGTGTATCACGTAACTCATGAATAGCTGCAAATATTGTTTGTGAATTCCGAAAAGGGGGTATTTTTTCATCCCTAACCATTTTTAATTTCGTTTTATTCGCTGCTTTTAATTGGTCCGGTGGCAAATTAAAATGCCGCGTAAATAAAACAAAATAGACGCACTCTTCGGCGCAATATTGCGACAAATAATCAACACGCTCATTAAACAAATCGCCCAAATTGATTCCCAAGCGAACAGCGGTCGCCTCGGCCGGGGCAAATATATCCCGAATAACTTTTTTAATGTTTTGCTTGTCATGACTAAAATAAACTTGAAGCGCATGCCCGCTCCGCCCCATCGGGCCTTGAAATGCATTTGTTAAACCATCAACAAGCTGTGTAAACTCTTCTGTACCGGTTAGTGCAGTCACCCCTTCTATTTTCAATATGGACAACAACGAACCATCATGGTTTACCAATACAGTTGGGCTATCCGCCGTTTCAAGATCACAATAAGATTCCGTTGTTTGCTTAAGCGCTGTACTTAACCAGGCAAAAAAAGTGTCTATGCCTTCAAAAAAAGACTCCGCCCAAGTGGCCATTCCTTTGTCTCCATGAATTATTTTTCGGCAATTTCTTCTAAGGCACTTGCTGCCCAACCTTCAATTTGTTTACGAAATTTTGCCCTGGATGGTAATAGTCGAATATTATTAAATATTTTGGTGGAACGCTCATCAGAAAATTGGCCAGAATCAATCATTAAATGGCCAAAAATTGCTGGATCGCTTGTTCCCTCACCGAATTTATCTTCCACCACTTGGGAACGAACTTTGAAGCTCAGATAAATTGTTTGTGCACTACTTTTATAGCCAGTATCATTAGTAATGGCGCAAAACAACACGTGACATAGGCTGTTTACTTCGGGTTGCGACAGTTCAGGCAAATAGATTAACGTTCCTCCGCCATACCCCCCAACACCGACTGATTCAATAAAAAAACATTGCGAACAAAAACAACAGGCCGTCACTAAATTTTCTAATTTATTATTCGCATAGTTTCCATCAAGATTCACAATATCTTGATAGAGTTTCGCTTGAAAACCACAAAATTGACACGTAAAACGATCGCGCTGAAATACTCGCTCCTCAAACGCTTTAAACTTTGGATCCGCCTGCCTGGCTGAATATAGACGCCACGCACTTGGACTGGCTATTAATTGTAAATTAAAACGCTCAGTGTTATTGCCCATGCATTGAACTCGTGTGAGGACTTCGTAAGACACATAAATCTAATTTACATGTTTTAAGATCGCGCAAAAATGGAAGCCACTTCAGGCGCGATCCTAAACAAAGCACAGAAACGCTATAGCGTTTCTTATTAAGAACCAGAAAATACTGTTCCTGTAGGACCTGCAGTTTCACCACCGCCGCTACCAAACATGGTTGATCCTGTCATACCTAATATTGAAGGAAGGAACAGCAACGCCGCCGCGATAAACAATAAACCAATTGGTTTACCGATTGGCTCTTGCTGAGGATTATCTTTATGTGCTTTAAATTTCATAATAGAACCAATCGCAAAACCCAATCCTGCAACATAAGATCCCGCTGTAATTAACTTGGAAACGTTAGTGAAGGAGCCAGTAATAGTTGATGCCATATCCCCCAAAGTCAGACTCGAAGCGGCCAACGTCTCACTCGAAAATATTGCTAAAGCAACACAAGCTAGACCTGCTACTCCCCTGCTATAATTTAGTTTCAATGTTCTATTCACGTTCTCTCCCTTATTGAGGAACCTATCTGAAATAATGTCCTGAGCTGCATCAAATTCAAACATCAAATTGAGACGAATCAGGGCGTTATGCCGAATACGTTCTTTATTATTATTATTTTAGAAACCTTACATACCACCGTAGAGTGTATTATTAATGATTTGTAACGTTCCGACAATATTCATTGCTAAAATTCCACCAAATACATGCATCAAACCTTTACCAGTCCCTCCTTGGGATTGGCCTTGCGAAGATGCTCCACGTGCGATTAACACCCACCCCCTAACAAATGCGATAACACCAATCGTCTGTATGACTAATGCAAGCGACTGACCAAACATACTATCTGTGCCAAATAGATTATCCAACATAGGACTCTGGCTATTCATAGGCGCATACGCCAATACGTTAGAATACCCAAACGTGGAATTCATCAGTATTTCGAAGCCCGTCGGAAAATAGATCAGCATCGCCGCTACTAATAAATAGACCAGCGGTTCTTTGATACTACTACCACCTGACATCTGTGAGCGATTCTCAGCATGAGATTTCAGCGTCAAGAGGGCTTTAAGTGCAAATGATAAACCAATCACATAAGCAGCACCAGTTACCATGCGCTCGACGGGCAACATAGATGCTGCAAGGTTATTTAGTATATCCAGTTGACCCGATATCCAACTCGAATCGCTCATTCGTGGCCTCAGCTATCAGCTTGACTAAACCGTATCACCTGACCCGAGCTAGTCAATACACGCCCCTGACTCGAATCAATCAACTTCACCATGCCATAACCCTGAATCAAGGTCCCTTCTCTAACGGTAAGTGTAGCTCCATTTGTCGCAATTAACCAAGCTCTTCCAGGAATCACTGCCTGGAGATAATATTTCAAAACAACATCTGTTGAATTTTTACCCATTGGCTTCATATTTTTCACATGTCTGGCATGTTTCATCTGCTGAGCATGGTGGGTTATGCGATCAATCTCATGCGACTGCACCGAGACTTGGGTCTGTAATGTGTCAATGACTCGGTTCAACTCTGCCATTTTAGCTAAGATTGTATTAACATTATTATTCATTCCTGCCAATTGATTGCTCATTGCAGAAACTTCCGTGTGCATTGCCTGCTGATTTGTCTCCACGGCAGACAGTTGTGTCTCTACTTGACGATTAACGCTAGGCGCTATTGATGTACTAGGTAATACCGACACGGGTTGCGGTGGCGGCGGAGTATACACAGGCTCAGTGTCAGGTTGTGGAGCACTTACGGCCGTTACACTAGTCTTTATTATCTGCTCTTTCGTTGAAAAGATTGCACCTAATACCTTGTAAAGCACGACAATCAGAAAAAATATCCCCACTGCAATGCACGCATTACGAATTATCTTATTTGCATTGGCAGGCGTTCTTTCCTTATACGGCTTTGACTCATCACCAAACTCAAGACCACTCTCCATGGAATCAGAACCGGTTGCATCTGGATCGGCTAATTGATATTCATCGTTGTACTGATCTTTGTCTGCCATAGCTTACCTGCTTATCAAATTAAACTGCTCGTAGGTCTTGGGTAAACAAGACACCAACACCCGTTCCAGAGAAGACTTCTACCGTCGTTGGACGGCTCATTTGCTGCATCGCGACTTGCCCCCATGCCTTACCAAGCGTCGCCAATCCAATCACTGCATTCTCAAGTGTAGAACGACCTATACCATTTGACACCGTTGTATTTGATGTGCCACCTGTACCACCAACAGTAATTGTTGTATTAGCCGATTGAAACGCATTACCAAATCCCTCTAAAAATGTGGCGGCAAATAACGAACCGTAACGCATCAAATAATGATGATCAGTTTGGCTTGACAGTGCAGTACGTGCCGTATTCGGATCAATAGCATAAGCACTGATGGATACCGTTTTGGCAGCGCCAGGAATAGACAGCGTGTTAAAACTGATGACCATCTGATCGGCATTGCTTGGTAGGTTAAAACTACCAATTAGTTTTGCACCTTTCAATTTACCCGATACGATCGTTGCAAGAATAGGGCCTGGTTCATCACTATTAATTGACGTATCAATAACAGCAAACAGAACATCACCCGTACGAACGATTGCAACACTCTCTTTGCCATTTGCGAGATCACCACCACCCGCCAAACTATTCTGGGCTAACCCATATCCACCTTGCGCGTTGGCGCCACCTGCTGCAACATTTTTTTCTTTCACCGAGGTAGCTACATACTGCTGTGCAGGCACCGATTTCCACCCTTGCATGGCCTGATTGGCTGCTGCTGTCATCACACTTGAACGTTGCTGTATTTTTTGTTGATAACGTTGTTCTGCCGCTTGCGTTTGTTGTTTATTTAAAATTGCCTGTAACTGCTTGGCATTTGCAACATCCGCGCCTGATTTACCAGGCACGGTTCCATCAATAGAAGGAATCGTCGTTACAATTGACGGGACGGCTGGTTGTGTATCCACCGCCGCCAACCCAGCCAAAGCAGATTCCTGCGACGAAAACCCTGCTGCTTGTAATTCTTTATCGGACAACCCGGCCTTTTTCAATTGGTCGGCAGTAAAGCCTGCCGCCTTTAAATCACTGGTCGATAAACCAGCCTTCATCAGTTCAGCCGCACTAAAACCCGCACTCTTCAATGCCGCGGCACTTAAACCAGCCGCCTTTAATTGCGCCGCACTAAACCCTGCATCTTTAAGATCGGTGGCACTAAAACCGGCGTCATTTAATTGTTGAGCATTATATCCAGCATCACGCAGTTGCTTGGCGCTATAGCCCACCGCCCTCAGTTCTTTTGCACTAAAGCCCGCACTGTTTAAGTCCCCAGCGGAAAACCCGGCATTTTTTAATTCCGCAGCAGTAAATCCAGCATTTTTTAATTCCAAGGGCGTAAATCCCGCATTTTTCATTGCCTCAGCACTACAACCTAACGTCTTTTTTAATGTGGCGGCTGATACGCCTAATGCACGCGCTGCTTGCAGCGACGCAACACTGCAATCGGCTGTTCTACCCGCCGCAATAACGCCCGCGGGGCTTAAACCGGCATGAATTAACTGCGCTGGCGTAAAGCCCGCGGCAAGTAGCTGCGCTGGTGTAAAACCTGCATCAGCAAGTGACTTAGCATCGAACCCAGCGGCTTTTAGCACATCAAGACTACAACCATTTAACGTATGAATTTGCTGCGCCGTAGCCCCTTGTGCTGCTAGTTGTTTCAATTTCGTGGGATCGCACCCTGCTTTACGAACCTTATTATCATCAACCGATGATGCTGATGAAGCAATTACGCGCATCTCTTCAGGCTTAAATCCAACAGCCAGTAGCTGTTGTGGCGTAAATCCTGCATCAAGTAATTCATTTGCGCTAAAACCAGCCGCTTTTAAAGCGGCAGCACTACACCCGTTCAAGTCATAAATCCGTTTAGCGGATACGCCACGTCCCATTAGTGCACTGAGTTTTGTGGGGTCACAACCCGCTGTACGAACCATGTTATCATCGACAGGCTGAGTAGTGCTTATGTCTTCAGGCGTAAAGCCGGCCGCCAACAATTGTTGTGGGGTAAACCCGGCATCAGCGAGCGCTTTAACATCAAAACCTGCTTTTTTTAGCGCAGCAGCGCTACACCCATTCATATCGTGGATACGCTTGGCGGAAACACCACGAAGCATGAGTCCATTCAGCTTTGCAGGATCACAACCTGCCGCTCGTATCGTTTTATCTTCCGGAGGTTGCGTCGCTTGAACTTCTGCCGCTGTAAATCCAGCCGCGAGTAATTGTTGTGGCGTAAATCCAGCATCAGCCAGTGCTTTTGCATCAAAACCCGCATTTTTTAACGCTTGCGCGTCACACCCATTCAGCTCGTGAATACGCTTCGCAGACACGCCTTGAATCAATAACATTTTCAGTTTAGCCGGATCGCAACCTGATGCACGTATCAGATTATCACTCATTGACTGAGCTGCACGTAGTTGAGCCGCGGTAAATCCAGCCGCCGCCAGTTGTTGCGGCATAAATCCAGCATCCAACAGATCTTTCGCATCAAAACCTGCATTTTTTAACGCTTGCGCACTACACCCATTCAAGGCATGGATACGTCTAGCAGACACACCCTGGACTAACAACGCTTTCAATTTAATGGGATCACAACCTGCCGCATGTATCGCGCCATCATTCATTGATTGAGCCGAACGTATTTGATTCGGCGAGAATCCAGCCGCTGCTAGTTGTTGCGTCGTAAATCCAGCGTCCAACAGATCTTTAGCATCAAAACCTGCATTTTTTAACGCTTCGGCACTACACCCATTCAAAGCATGGATACGTTTGGCAGACACACCTTGAACTAACAAGGCTTTCAATTTAATAGGATCACAACCTGCCGCTTGTATCGCGCCATCATTCATTGATTGAGCCGATCGTATTTGATTCGGTGTAAATCCAGCCGCTGCCAGTTGTTGTGGCGTAAATCCAGCATCCAACAGATCTTTAGCATCAAAACCGGCACTTTTCAACGCGTCCGCACTGCATCCATTTAACTCATGAATACGCTTAGCCGAGACACCTTGGGCGAGCAATTGGCGTAATTTAACAGGGTCGCAACCCGCGGCACTTATGCTGCTATCGCCTAACACAGGTAAACCCGCCTTGAGCTGCGCTGCCGTAAAACCCGCATTCAACAAATCGCTCGTCGTAAAACCAGCGGCTTTTAATGCTTGAGGACTACAACCAGCAAGCTTATGAATTAATGCCGCACTGACGCCAGCCAGCCGCTGCCGTTTTAATGCTTCAACACTACACCCGGCTTCTTTAACTGCATCAGCGGTCATACCTGGCGGTAATACAAGTTCAGCAGCACGGATCTCGGTCGCCGCAAACCCTGCGTCAGCAAGATCACCCGAGGTAAATCCTGCATTCAATAAATCCCGTGGACCAAAACCCGCGTCTCTTAATTGAGCCGCTGAAAAACCTGCATTTTTCAGATCGGCTGCACTAAAGCCAGCATTTTTCAAATCCTGCGCACTAAAACCTGCTGCTTTCAATTTATCAGCACTACAACCGCTAATGCGTCGAATGGCCGCGGCCGTTACGCCGGCTGAACGCAACCGCGTCAAAGCAACAACATCACATCCAGCTTTTCGAACATCTTCCGCAGTATACCCATCCGGTAATCCACCGGCGCGCGCAATATCAGCATCAGAGAAACCTGCCCCTTTTAATTCGCCATCGGAGTAACCTGCGTTTTTCATTTCTTGTGCGCTAAAGCCCACCCCATGTTCTTCACACGCAACATATCCGCAAGCCCTGAGCTGAGCCGCAGTAAAACCAGCTCCTTTCATTTGGTAAATATTATAACCTGCCGCTTTCAGTTCGTTGCATTTACAAACAACCATTAAGTCTGCGAGCTTATAGCCGTTATTTTTTAATTGAACACAACTGCACGCTGACTTTAAATCAATCAAATTAGCACCTTGATTAATCGCTTTGGCTAAACTTGCTTTCGCGCAATTACTATCTTGCAATGCTTGCACCCATAAACTTTTTTGTGCGCCAGCAAGATCTTCGCGCGCTAACGCCTGGAAACCAAGACCGCCTTGACCCGCAGCGGCTCCAACCGGCTCGACACCCTCGCCAAATACCTGCGAGCGAATAATAGTAGGAATTGCGCTACCACCTTTAGTGCTTGCTGTTTGTGCTTGTTCAAGATTTTGCTCTTCCTGTAACGACGCGTATTGTGCTGTTTGATTCAATGCGCCCGGGATGGATTGAATCCCGACCGGTGTCCTTCTTACGTCTGCCGCAGACACAAAGGGCGATGACGTAGAACCAACAAATTTCATAATGCCAACGGTCGTGACCACCAACAGTAAAATGACTGTAAATAGAATAATCACTCGTGAGCGAGTGTTTGCAAAGAGTGCTTTGATATTTTCTTTTTTTCCTGCCATTTCGTTATAACCCTTCTACCTTGAGTTGCATGACCTTGCCATGCCAGGAAACCAGTAATACCGGCGACTTTTGCATTTCATACGCATGCATTCCATCCGCGCTTGTCATACTGCCAATCCAGCCTGGTGATAATACGGTGAGATTCGTTCGCACAAACATCTTCTCATTGGCGAGCCAAGCACGCGCATCCCCACCACTGACCGTCAACCGCGTACTCCCTGCGGGAGGCACACCATCTAATACGTGCAACAGTATAGCACTGGCTGACGGAGGCAAACCCTCTTCCATCGGCATGCTTTTGGCATTGGGCCCATAGCCCTGAACACGCAAATCAACGCGATAGTCAACCGCTTTTTGACCTGGAATGAGCGTCAACATCACTGGCGTATTCAAACCTCTCAACCGAACAGCCAAA
>CANJFK010000025.1 GCA_947473535.1 Legionellaceae bacterium
CCCTATTGTGAGTTTTTAATCAGAGCGCAGACGAGAAAAGCGATAGCCTAAAAACCTAAAACTCATCCGTAAAGGGTATATATACTTGTCACTAACGAGTTTTCGGCTTTTATGCTATCGCTTTTTTCGTTCATGACTTCGAAAAAAACTTGCAATAGAATAACTATTACGCGTCTTTTTCGAAGTCATGAACAAAAAAATCGAGTCGCCTAAAATACAGAAAACTCATTAGCGACAAGTATAGAAAAAACCTTTTTTAAGCCCACAAAAAGAGACATCTTCCGTTTTCTTTTTTGGTTTAAATATACCTCCATTGGATACCTGAGCTTGTTGACTATTCAACTCTCGGCGTGTCTCGACTGGTTCGTGGGATCGAGTCTGATCTGAGGTTGCACAAGACAATTTTTCATTGATCAATGTATCTGGATACCGCAGCGGTGGCGTCTCGGCAAGCCTGGTATTTGTAGCTGAGTTATCAACGGGCGCAATAGGTAGTGGGCTATGAGCTGTTATCTTTCTGAGCGGTTCTCTCTCCATGCTAATGGATTGCATAAGCCGCTGATTAAAGTCACATGGAATAGTGAAGTCACTTTTGGTCACGGGCGCAAAAACCTCACCAGTGCGTGCATCAATGGCCATTGATCCACCTGGTCGCTGACTTCGCACGACATCGGCATTCGCTATCGGAATACCTATTTTTTCAATCATATCAATTACACTCAAGCACATGATAAAACTGCCTGTATTGGCGACCCAATGCCCGCCAATTAAATGAGCGATTGAATCAGTTGGGCTGAATTGAATTAATATTTCTTCCACGCTCGACAGGAGCGTCATGGTGGTTATGTGTGCTAAGAAAGTGGTTGTTGTTTGAGTGTCACGAACCGCAAGAATTAAACAAGAACTTGCTCCATAAGAACCTAAAATGGGTGCTGAATCAGAGGCATTCGTGATTGCATATTCATTCATCATGACCAGCGTTGATTCTTTATTCGCAAAATTAACTGAATTTGTTCCGTAAAAATGGGATTGATATTTTTTTATTCGTTCTATATTTTTTGCAGTGAACATGATGGCTCTAATTATGGGCTGAAAGGTGTATTGTAGGGCAATTGGTGGGGGGAAGATAGTTAATTAACACGCCCTAGTTTTGATCCAAACGTCATTTGAACCGTAGATGACCGCGGGACTGTAAAGCAACAACATGAACACAGTCGCCAAGGCCAAATCCACGACAAAATATATTATTTCTTATGACAACATCCTGAGAACACATTATATAACCAGGCAATAACAACACCGCCAATAAACGCATCAACGAACCCAATGAGCCCACCAATCACGCTACCTAAAATAGAGGCTTCATACCCAACATATAACGCTCCCATGGCCGATACGAAGGCTGTTCCATACATGAAATGGTATGCAATCAATCCCATGAGCAGAACAGATACTCCCCACATAACACCAAGGGCTAACCCCAACGCTAATGGGCTTATTTTAAATTGAGTCATGACAATCTCCTATAATACATCCGTTTATTAAAGTATAGACCATTGATCTATGACTAACTCTAACTAATATTGTGCAATGTTGTCCATTTTTTTTGTCTAAACACTCAACAGACCCTCGTAATGTATGAAAATATAGACTGTTTTATACTGGGCAGGGTACACTGAGAAAAATAAAAACAATGAGAATACAGATGTATATAGCAGGTGTAGATGAGGTAGGCAGGGGCCCGTTGGCAGGTCCTGTTGTTACGGCAGCGGTCATTTTACATCGACCGATAGAGGGAATAGGTGATTCTAAAAAAATATCGGCATTAAAGCGTAAGCAATTAGCAGTTACAATACGCGAGTCGGCGCTATGTTATGCTTACGGTCGAGCAGAAGTAGAGGAAATTGACCAACTAAATATTCATCAGGCTACCTTGCTTGCAATGAAACGAGCCATTGAGGGATTATCGATTTACCCTGGGAAAGTTTTGGTGGATGGTTTATTTACACCTAACGTGTCGATGTTTTGCCAAGCTATTGTGAAAGGAGACAGTTTAATCTCAGAAATTGGAGCGGCGTCTATTTTGGCAAAAGTACTACGTGATGAGGAAATGGAACACATGGATACCCTCTATCCAGGCTATGGTTTTGCTTCCCACAAGGGCTATCCCACGGCTAAACACCGCCTTGCTCTGCAGACGTTAGGACCTTGCCCCATCCATCGACGAAGTTATGCACCAGTCGCGGAGGCGCTCCTTAGGGATTGTAAATAAGGATCGCGATCCTATACTGCCGTCTCGGATTTTTGCAAAAATCCATCTCGTTTGAACATTAATTTCAAATTTCGAAACGCTTGACGCATTCGTTGTGAATTTTCGATTAAACCAAAACGAACGTGGCCATCACCTTGTTGGCCAAAACCAATGCCTGGAGAAACAGCAACATGCGCTTCTTTAAGCAAGTATTTACAAAATTCCAATGAGCCCATATGTCGATAGAAAGCGGGAATGGGCGCCCAGACAAACATCGTTGCTTTAGGTTTTTCAACCTGCCAACCAAGATCTTGTAACCCCTCACACAATACATTGCGGCGTTTTTCGTATAAGTCTCGAATCTCGTGTACACAGGTGTCTGGTCCCTCCAAGGCGGCGATCGCTGCAACTTGAATGGGGGTAAATGTACCATAATCCAAATAGGATTTGATGCGAGTAAGTGCCGAAACTAACGCTTCATTGCCACAAGCAAAACCAACGCGCCAGCCAGGCATGTTATATGATTTGGAGAGGGAGTATGTCTCAATTGCTATATCAATCGCGCCAGGGACTTGCAAAATGGATGGCGCTTTATAACCATCAAAGACGATGTCCGCATAAGCTAGATCATGAATGACCCAGATTTTGTATTGCTTGGCTAACGCTATAATTTGTTCGAAAAAATTATATTCAACACAATGAGTGCTTGGGTTTGCGGGGAAGCTGATAACGAGCGCTTTCGGTTTAGGCCAAGATTGAACAATGGCTTGTTCAATGGCATGTAAAAATTGTTGCTCGTCAATTAAGGGAATTTGTTTGACCGTAGCCCCTGCAATGACAAACCCGTACGTGTGAATTGGATACGCAGGGTCTGGAACGAGTATTGTATCGCCAGGGCCTGAAATCGCTAATGCTAAATGAGCCAAGCCTTCCTTCGAGCCTATGGTTGTGACAATCTGCGTTTCACTATTTAGTATCACTTGATAGTGCCGTTGATACCAAGATGCCATCGCGCGACGCAAGCGGGGGATCCCTTTCGACATGGAGTAACGATGCGTATCAGGACGTTGCGCTGTCTCAATCAGTTTATCCACAATATGCTTTGGGGTAGGTTGATCAGGATTGCCCATGCCGAAATCAATGATATCTTCTTGGCGCGCTCGAGCCTCTGATTTCAGCTGATTTAACGTATTAAAAACATAGGGTGGTAAGCGTTCAATGCGTGGAAATTGGCTCATTATGTTAACCAGGTTATGGGAGGATTGAATTTATCATATATTACAAATATAAAAAGAATTATGCAAACAGATTGGTTTTAAATTAACCCATCTGATTTACAAAATCAGCTAGATGAGGTTTGTCCTTTTCTTCACTTAAATAGAGGCGTAGGCGATCTAATTCATGCTTATACTCTGTGGTGTTGAGCATGCCACGTATGAGTTCAAACCGAAGATAGACGCAATAGGTGTTAAGAACATCTGTTTCGCAGTAATCACGGATCCCTTTGAGATTTCCTGCTTGATACTCACCCCATACTTTGCTACCACTCATACCCATTTTACCCGGGAAACCTAGCATTGTGGCTATATCATCCAGTGGTGCAAATGCCTTGTTTTGGTAAGCAGCCAATACATCCATGAGATCCAGATGCCGATAATGAAATCGATTTAAATAATTATTCCAGCGAAAAGACTGTTGATTTTCGCCCATTTCCCAGTAAGTAGGCGCGGCTATGCCGTGTAAAAGCGCGCGGTAATGAAGCACTGGTAGATCAAACCCGCTGCCATTCCAACTGACTAACGTTGGCGTGTGTTTATCAATACCGGTAAAAAAACGTTTGATCAATTCAGGCTCATCGGATTGTTCATCGCCTAGTGACCAAACTTTTAATTGCGTCGCATTACTGATGATCAGTGAGATGGCCGCTATTTTTTGCAAATAATGAGGTAAAAATTCGTGGCCGACTTTAGCACGACGCAATGCAAAGAGAGCCGTTGCTGTGTCCTCATCAGATAATCCATCAAGGTTATAAAGTTTGCGCCCCGCATCAACGTCAGGGATTGTTTCAATATCAAAAACTAGAATGGTCATGTGAGAGCACAAAAAATAATTTAATATGAAAACATTATACAACTATTCCTGATTTAATAATCGTTTCACAAAAATTAATCGATGGATTGTATACGATGTCATTCATGTCTTCGCAGGACCAAATAACGAGGTCGGCTCGTTTCCCTATTTCAATGCTACCCAGTTGGTCAGCCATGTCGAGTGCTCGTGCGGCGTTTATGGTAACCCCCCGCCATGATTCCTCAATCGTTAACCCAAATAAGATGCAAGCCATATTCATCATTAACGGTAAGGTTAGAAAAGGGGATGTGCCTGGATTAGCATCGGTAGCAATGGCGATAGGGATATCATGTTCTCTCAATGCGGTTATAGGCGGACGTTTACTTTCCTTTAAGAAATAGAATGCCCCAGGCAAGAGCACTGCCACCGTATTGTTCATTGCTAATAGAGGACAATCTTCTGGCGATAAAAATTCAAGATGATCAACGGAGCTTGCTTTGTAGTTTGCGGCTAACACAGCACCTTTTTGATCAGTGAGTTGTTCTGCATGTAACTTTAGTTTAAAGCCGTGGTTTATAGCCGCTTTAAATAAGCGTTCAACTTGCGAAGTACTAAAGGCAATCGACTCACAAAAAGCATCGACAAATGTAGCTAATTTGTCTCGTGCAATGATGGGTAACATGGTTGAAATAATATAATCCACATAGCCATCGGTGTCATTTTTATATTCTGGCGGCGTGGCGTGAGCACCTAAAAAAGTGGTTACAACTGAAATGGGCAATTTTTTTTCTAACGATTGCGCCACGGTTAACATTTTTATTTCAGTATCCAGATCCAGACCATACCCCGATTTTATTTCAACCGTCGTAGTGCCGTGAGTTAACATAACCTTCGCTCGTCGTAAGGCGGTTTTGGTGAGCTCATCAATGTCCGCTTCTCTCGTTGCTTTTACCGTTGAAATAATACCACCGCCAAGACGTGCGATGTCGGCATACGATGCCCCGTTTAGACGCATGGCGAATTCGTCGGCTCTATTGCCGGCGTAGACAAGATGGGTGTGGCAATCAATTAGACCGGGCGTTATCATTTGCCCAACCGCATCGATTGTTTTGCTTGCTTTGAGCGGTTGAGCGTCTTGGGAAATATGTGAAATAAGGCCGTCTTTAATGGCTAGATTAGCTCGCTCTAACGTGCGCCCAAGTTTATCCATCGTGACAATAAGTCCATTTTTAATCACTAAATCATAATTCATGCTAGTGCCTCGTCAATAGTGAATATTCGGATTGGCATCTTATCTTGCCTCCATCTTTAAACGATTTTGTTGAGCAAAAATGCTCGAATTAGCTCTGCTAGTCCTGCGCTTTTTGCTCAGCAAAATCGTTTAAATCTGAAAGCAACCTAAGCGCCAATCCGAATATTCACTATTGACGAGGCACTAGTGCCTCGTCAATAGGATGAAATAGTTGTTCCCGCAAGACGCTATAATAACTAGGGTGGTTAATTACTTTGTAAGCTTCATTGATGTCGTGTGCAAAATAACGATCTTCTTTATAAAAGGGCACGTTACTGCGCACGGCATTATAATAAACTTGTAAGGCGTCTGATGTTTTAAGTGGCGCACGAAAATCGATGCCTTGGCAAGCGGCAAGCGTTTCAATGACAAGAATATACAAGACATTATCCGCTATTTTGTTTAATTTAACGGCGGCAAACGTTGCCATGCTAACATGGTCCTCTTGATTCGCGGAGGTTGGTAAGCTATCCACGGAGGCTGGGTGAGCATACGTTTTATTTTCACTGGCTAACGATGATGCGGTAACATGAGCGAGCATAAAACCAGAGTTTAGACCTGAATTTTCTACCAGGAATGCAGGTAAGCCGCTGAGCGTTTTATCAATCAACAGTGAGATTCTTCGTTCTGAAATGGCGCCAATTTCGGCACCAATAATGGCAATCAAATCCGCACTAATAGCGGTTACTTCTGCATGAAAATTTCCGCCAGAGATAATGTTCCCTGTTTCAATGCAAACCAGCGGATTATCTGAAACACCATTTGCCTCATTCATTAGGTGTGTTTGGCTGTCATTAAGATAAGTCCAAATGGCCCCCATCACCTGAGGCTGACAGCGAAGCGAGTATGGATCTTGTACACGAGGACAATGTTGATGATCCGTTAGGATTTGGCTGCCTTGAAGCAAGCGTTCGATTAATGCTGAAAAAAGGATTTGTCCCTGGTTGTTTTTGGTTTTAGCAATGATGCTTTGAAATGGCTTGATGCTACCTGAAGCGGCATCAAGACTTAAGGCGCCTGCAATGCTGGCTATTGCAAAATTTCGCTGCGTTTTAAGTAGTCCAATAATAGCAATGGCAGTTGAGACTTGCGTGCCATTTAACAAGGCTAACCCTTCTTTTTCTCCTAAGACAATAGGAGCCAGGTTGGCCGCTTTTAATGCGTCCGTAGCAGGCATTTTTTTAGAATTGAAATAAGCGTCACCTTCACCGATAAGTGTCATTGCCATGTGTGCCAATGGTGCTAGATCACCGGAGGCGCCTACTGAACCTTGTTCTGGAATAAAAGGGAGAACACCAGCATTATAAATGGCAATGAGGTGGTTAATAAGTTGTTTGGAAACGCCTGAATATCCGCGTGAAAGGCTATTTATTTTAAGTAATAAAATAAGTTTGACTGTTTCATTGTCCAATGGCGCACCAACGCCTGAAGCATGAGACAATACGATTTTTCGTTGTAATGCTTTTAAATCTTCTTTTGCTATTTTTTTATCGGCTAACAACCCGAAGCCAGTATTAATGCCATAGACGGACTTGTCTTGTGCTATCACGCGCTGGACGATGGCGTATGATTTTTCTATCGCTTGATAAGCCGTATCCTTTAATTTTATTTTTGTACTTGAGTCTAGTAGAAAGCAAATATCTTTGATCGAAAGCTCACCAGGAAGTAATTCAAACATGTCTATTTTTTCCATAAATGAGTATGATTACATTATTGTAATTTGATTGACAAGTGTCATGAACTATATTTGATAGGTCAACCATGAAAAACCAGACAACGTTATATTTTCCCATCAACGATCGGTCCATTTGGTCTGGTCGTGTCGATGCATTACCGAACGAATATTTATACCAACACATTAAATTTCTAGATTTGAATGCATCTTACGACGTCTCTGAACCCCTAACAGGTTATGCTCTATTGGGTTTTGAATCCGATGCGGGTGTGATCCGTAATTTTGGGAATCCTGGCGCGGAACATGGTCCCATGGCGTTTAGACACATCGTTGCTAAATCGCCTGTTCATACCGAGTTTAATCTTTATGATGCTGGCAATGTAAAATGTCTGGATGGTGATTTGGAGGCGGCACAAAGCGAGTTAAAAAAACGAGTTACTGCTTTGTTATCGCTTGGTTTAACCCCCATTGTTATTGGTGGTGGACACGAAACAGCGTGGGGGCATTTTCAGGGTATTGCTAAACACTATGAGCACGACAATGTAGCCATTTTAAACTTTGATGCCCATTTTGATTTGCGTCCAATGATTAGGGATAAATTAGGAAGTTCAGGCACACCCTTTAGGCAAATACGCGATTATTTAAACGAGAACAATAAGCCCTTTAATTACTATTGCGCAGGAATACAGCCCTTTTCAAATACGCGTAGTTTATTTGAATATGCGCATGCAAATCAGGTTAGTTATTTATTAGCAGAGAAGATACAAGCTGATCCCCATGATTTAAGTTTCATTGAATCAATTATTCACTCACATCAACACATTTATGTGTCGGTGTGCCTGGATGTTTTCAGTGCTTTTCTTGCGCCCGGGGTGAGCGCGCCTCAAGCGCTTGGCATTTCTTCGACGTACGTCATTGAAGCATTAAGGCGATTAAAGAAAAGTAAAAAAGTAATTAGTGTTGATATCGTTGAGTTGGCACCAAAATATGATATTAACAACCAAACAGCGAAATTAGCCGCCGCTTTATTTATGGAATATATTTCGTAATGACAAATTGATTAAAATC
>CANJFK010000026.1 GCA_947473535.1 Legionellaceae bacterium
ATAAACGGAACGTAATCGAGCATAAAAATGTGGTTAATTTGGTTGTGCAAAATTAGGGCTTTATTTGCCTATGTGAGAGTTGCACCCGTGTTTGCGTTGGTAATTGAATAGCACGCCAGAAAAATGATAAGATTAAAGGTATACCTAAAACTCATTTGTAAAGGGTATATACTCTTAAGCGCTTTAATCGACCGGTACACACCATGACATTATTTGAAATTGCTGCTTTATTCAATACTACTTGTGCAGAAGACACGGCGTTAGCTGGTATTAGTATTGATAGCCGTCAAATTAAACCCGGCTATTTGTTTGTTGCTATTTCGGGTGAGCGTTTCGATGGTCATCATTTTATTCAGGACGCAGTCGCCCATGGTGCTGTGGCGGTTGTGTGTAGTCAGGTGGTGCCGAATCTTATTATTCCTCAAATAATCGTTCCTGACACGCTGCAGGCTTTGGCGGCAATCGCTGCTTATCATCGTCAAAAAATAGTGTGCCCTGTTATTGCGTTAACGGGTAGTAATGGCAAAACAACAGTTAAAGAAATGATTGCAGCAATCTTGCCTAAGCCTTCATTTGCAACGCCAGGTAACTTGAATAATCACATTGGCGCGCCATTAAGTGTTTTAGCGTTAAGTGTAGAACATCGTTATGCAGTATTTGAATTGGGTGCAAATCACCCGGGCGAAATTGCTCACACGGTGAAAATTGTGCAACCACACGTTACGCTCATCAATAATATCGCGCCCGCTCATATTGAAGGGTTTGAATCGATCGAAGGTATTGCCCAAGCTAAAGGTGAAATTCACCAAGGTCTTGCTTCTGAAGGAACGGCGGTTATTAATGAGGATGATACGTATGCTCATTATTGGGATTCGTTGTTAGTCAATAAAAAAATAATACGTTTTTCAGCAACGAATCGGGCTACCATTTATGCCCGTGATATCGTTTTTAATAATGAGGGCTGCCCGCATTTTATCCTCGTGACACCGGTAGGTGAGGTCGCCGTTCAGTTGAGGGTGCCGGGTTTTCATAGCGTAAGTAATGCGCTAGCGGCCGCTGCTTGTACCTACGCTCTCGATATAAATCTTACTGATATAGCTGATGGACTGAATCAATTTGCTGGTGTAGCAGGGCGTATGACGTTTCTCCCAGGAAAAAACGCGGCCGTTATTATTGATGATACTTATAATGCAAATTTACGCTCCGTACTGACGGCACTCGATGTTTTGGCAAAGCGTCAGGGAAGGCGTATTTTTGTATTTGGTGATATGGGGGAATTAGGCCCCTTTAGCCAGCAACACCATCATGAAGTCGGTATTGCTGCTCGTGCTCACGGTATAGACGTGTTGATGTCATGCGGAAAACACAGTGAATCAACGGTTCTGGCTTTTGGTGGTAGTGGTAAGCATTATGACAATCAGGGCGCGTTAATTCGGGATTTATTGCATCAATTAGATGACCGAACAACGGTCCTTGTTAAAGGTTCTCGATCGGCTGCCATGGAAAATATTGTCCACCAATTGGTGAGGGAAGTATAAGACCCGTGAGCTTTGGGCTGTACCGAATGACACTTACTTAAGAATTTTTGAATAATAACACGACGTAGCCTGGATGGAACGCAGTGTAATCCGGGAGGTTCGACGCATTGAATCCTGGGTTACAGTTTTGCCTACACCCAGGCTACGACAATGTATTTTCCTTAAGTAAGTGACATTCAGGGTCGTACCCGCCGCTCATTTTTTTAAAATTCATACTTCCTACGAGAAGTATATTACTAGGTATAAAGAAGATGCTTTACTGGATAACACAATCATTACAAGGCCAATATCACGCGTTTAGGGTGTTTCAATATTTAACGTTTCGTTCGATATTGGCCGCGCTAACGGCCTTATTAGTTGGACTTTTTTGTGGTCCACTGACGATCCGGTGGCTTCGAGGGTTACAAATAGGTCAGATGGTGCGTGATGATGGTCCCAAAAGCCATTTATCGAAAGCGGGCACACCAACCATGGGTGGCGCATTAATCTTGTTGGCTGTTACCGTAACCTGTTTACTTTGGGGCGATTTACGCCAGCCAAGTTTATGGCTCGTATTAGGCGTAACCATCAGCTTTGGTCTTGTTGGTTGGGTCGATGATTACCGAAAATTAGTGTTGAAAAATAGTAAAGGATTACCGGCGCGCTGGAAATATTTTTGGCAGTCAATGATAGCCTTAGCCGCTGTCTTGTACCTGTATTTTAATGCCAGTATGCCTGTTCATACTCAATTATCGATTCCTTTTTTCAAATCATGGTTTATTCATTTACATTATTTATTCCCTGTATTGGCTTATTTTGTAATTGTAGGCAGTAGTAATGCGGTCAATTTAACCGATGGGCTGGATGGGTTGGCCATTATGCCGATTGTCATGGTGGCGGGCGCGTTGGGTGTCTTCGCGTATGTGTCCAGTAATGCAGTTTATGCACATTATCTTGCGATCCCTTTTGTTCCCAATACAGGGGAGTTAACCATTTTTTGCTCGGCGATCGTGGGCGCTGGATTAGGATTTCTTTGGTACAATAGTTACCCAGCCCAAATTTTTATGGGGGATGTGGGCTCATTAGCATTAGGCGCTGCTTTAGGCATGGTGGCCATTGTCGTGCGTCAAGAGCTCGTATTATTAATTATGGGAGGGCTGTTTGTTATCGAAACCCTTTCGGTTATTTTGCAAGTCGGCTATTTTAAATATTCCGGCGGCAAACGATTGTTTCGTATGGCGCCATTGCATCACCATTTTGAACTAAAAGGGTGGTCTGAGCCGAAAGTCATTGTGCGCTTTTGGATTATTACAGTTGTCTTTGTGTTGTGTGGTTTGGCAACATTAAAACTGAGGTAATTATGAACTCATCACTTTATCTGGTTGCGGGCTTGGGTAAGACGGGGCATTCTATTGCACGTTATTTGTGTCGACGAAATAAATCGTTTGTCGTTTTTGATACGAGGAAAGCGCCGGCTGGTGTTGTTGAATTTCACGCTGAATTCCCTGGTGTAGATGTATTTTTAGGTGAAATACCGATCCCGATATATGAGCGATTAACGGCGATCATTGCAAGTCCTGGTGTTGCATTGGATGAGCCTAGTATTCAACGAGCGATCGACATGGGTATACCTGTCATGGGTGATATTGAATGTCTGGCGCGAGAAGTGCATGCACCCATCATTGCGATAACCGGCACGAATGGTAAATCGACCGTAACCACCTTGGTTGGTGAAATGGCAAAAGCGGCTGGTTTAACGGTTGCGGTGGCAGGAAATATTGGCTTACCGGTGCTCGATTTACTCGATGATGGCATTCAGTATGATTTATGGGTCTTGGAATTATCCAGCTTTCAATTGGATTTAACCGATTCATTAGCGCCTATCGCCGCGACCATCCTTAATGTGACACCCGATCATCTCGACAGACATCATACGCTCGATGCGTATGTTAAAGCAAAGCAGCGAGTGTATCGGCAAGCTGAGTTTTTGTTATACAATCGTGATGATCAATTAACGCTTCCGGCGGACAATCAGCGCAAGACGGGAGCCATTGTAAACAATTTTGGGTTGAACGAACCAACCGGATCGCAATGGGGTCTAAAGACTACCGTTGATAATGTATGTTGTCTTGCTGATGGTCAGACTTCGTTGTTGCCTGTGGATGCCATGCGGATAAAAGGGCGTCATAATTGGGCAAACGCAATGGCTGCGTGTGCGTTGGCGCAAGTTGCCGGTATCGGGCATAACCATATGATTAATGTATTACAGCGTTTTCCTGGCTTGCCGCATCGCAGTCAATGGCTTCGAGCGATTGATGAAGTAGATTGGATTAATGATTCGAAAGGCACTAATATTGGCGCGACCATGTCTGCAATTTCTGGAATAGGGGGGGCTATGCAAGGTAAGATTATATTAATAGCCGGTGGCCAGGGAAAAGGTGCTGATTTTACTGAATTGCGTAAACCCATGGCTGATTATGTGCGTTCTGTGGTGTTGATAGGAGAGGATGCTGATAAAATGGAGCAGGCTCTTACCGATGTGGTTCATGTTCTTCGTGCGTCATCGTTGGATGAGGCTGTTATTGCTGCTAAATTGGAGGCGCGACCTGGTGATGTTGTACTTTTGTCACCGGCTTGTGCAAGCCTGGATATGTTTCGAGACTTTAATCACCGAGGAGACGTATTTGCCGCGGCGGTTGATGCGTTGTGAGTTATGTTAAGGGTCAGACAGCAAATCAACCACTTTCCTCGTATGATAAATGGTTGATTGCGGCCGTTATTGGTTTGCTTATTATCGGATTGATGATGGTTGCTTCAAGTTCGGTGATGGTATCAACCAAATTTTATCATCAGCCGTTCCATTTTTTGATCCGTCAAGCTTGTTATTTGTTTGTTGGTTTTTTAGCCGCTATTGTGGTGATGCGTATTGATAGTAGTGTATGGGAAAAATACAGCGTACCTTTATTACTGATTTGTCTGTTTTTGCTGATCGCGGTACTAATCCCCGGTATCGGCCGTATCGTGAATGGGAGTAGACGCTGGATTGGTGTTGGGCCGATAAGTATTCAGGTATCGGAACTTGCTAAACTGACGGTTATTTTATATGTGGCTGGCTATTTAGTGCGCCAGGAGAAATGTTTAACACAGAGTATTCTTGGCTTTATAAAACCAATGATTGTTCTCGCTATTGTTGCCTTTTTATTGCTTTTAGAGCCTGATTTTGGTGCAACCGTCGTAATTGTTTGTACCGTGATGTCGATGCTTTTTCTCACGGGTGTCAGGGTTCGATATTATCTCGGTCTTATGTTGATCGTGGTTATTTCTTTAGCGTTTCTTGCCGTGTCGTCACCTTATCGCATGGCGCGTTTGACGGCCTTTCTAAATCCTTGGGCCGACCAATTTAATAGCGGCTATCAGTTAACGCAATCACTTATTGCCTTTGGGCGCGGTGGTTGGTCAGGCGTTGGTTTGGGCGATAGTGTCCAAAAAATGTTTTATTTGCCCGAATCACACACTGATTTTCTGTTTGCTGTACTGGCAGAAGAATTAGGATTGATAGGGATTCTACTTGTTTTGATTTTATATAGTATACTCGTGTGGAGAGGATTGACGATAGGTTTTAATGCCTATGTACAAGAGCGACGTTTTGCTGCGTTCACGGCCTACGGAATGACCTTTTGGTTAGGTCTTCAGGCCGCGATTAACATGGGTGTTAACGCGGGGTTGTTACCGACGAAAGGTTTGACGTTGCCATTGCTCAGCTATGGTGGAGCAAGCCTTGTGGTAAATTGTATCGTGATTGCATTATTATTGCGTATAGATCATGAAAATCGCTGGCAGTCTCTTGGGTTGAGACGGCCGGCTTCTTAATGGGGGATATCTGTGGACGCTACGGAAAATTTTCTATCACCCAGGATGGGCCGAGTAGAACATATACATTTTGTGGGTATTGGTGGTGCGGGTATGTGCGGCATCGCAGAAGTGCTCCACAATGAAGGCTATCATATTACCGGCTCTGATCTAAGTGAAAACAGGGCCATAGCGTATTTACAGTCATTGGGTATCGCCATTGATATTGGCCATCGAGTGGAAAACATTCAGGGTGCTGACGTGGTTGTTCGATCCACGGCTATCAATATGGATAACCCCGAGATCATGGCCGCTCGGGAGCAAATGATACCGGTTATTCCACGCGCTGCAATGCTTGCTGAGCTCATGCGTTTTCGCCAAGGGATTGCAATAGCTGGCACCCATGGAAAAACGACGACAACGAGTTTGGTCAGTAGCTTGCTGGCTGAGGGTGGGCTGGATCCAAGTTTTGTTATTGGTGGTAAATTAACGAGTTGTGGTAGTAATGCGCAGCTTGGAAAATCAGCTTATTTCGTGGCTGAAGCGGACGAGAGTGACGCTTCTTTTTTGTTTTTAAAGCCGATGATGGCCGTGGTCACTAATATTGATGCTGATCACATGAGCACCTATGGTAACGATTTTAATAAATTGCGTAACACGTTCATTGAATTTTTGCATCATCTGCCGTTTTACGGTTTGGCCGTTGTTTGTTTGGATGATCCAGAGATCCGTAGAATATTACCCGCGATTCAACGTCCAACCGCAACCTATGGGTTTCGTGAGGGAGCACATTATCGTGCAGTCAACTGGTCTCAAACGGGTTTGCTCAGTGAGTTTGTTGTTCAGCGACCTGCGCCTCATGCTGCGCTGACGGTTCAATTTAACTGGCCGGGGCGTCACAATGTGTTGAATGCATTGGCGGCCATTGCTATTGCTACAGAGCTGGGCGTTGATGGTGAATCTATCGTTCGTGGTTTGCTGAATTTTCAAGGTGTCGGTCGACGGTTCCAAATGCTTGGCGAGCGTCAATTTGCACAAAGTTCAGCACTGATTGTGGACGATTATGGTCATCATCCACAAGAAATTAGAGCGACCATTGATACATTTCGCGCCGTTTGGCCAGATAAGCGCCTAATCCATGTGTTTCAGCCGCATCGTTACACGCGTACACACGAACTGTTCGCTCAATTTGTTGAGGTGTTAAGTCTTGCCGATGAACTGCTTTTGTTGGATATCTATTCAGCAGGCGAGCCGCCTATGCATGGCATCACAAGCGAAGCACTTGCAAAAGAGATTAATTTGCACGCACATAAAGTGACCCTGGTAACAGAGCAAAACCTAGAAGAACACTTGGATGGATTAATTGTCGATGGTGACGTGATTCTCATGCAGGGTGCTGGTAGTATTGGGCAAATGGCGACAAATTTATTACAAATAGTGCGAGAGACCGCATGAATACACCTGACTTGGCAACTGATTTGCAGGGCGAGTTACTATTTAATGAGCGTTTGGCTGATTATACGACCTGGCGTGTTGGTGGAATGGCCAAGTCGATGTATAAGCCCGCGGGAATCGGTGATTTATCACGGTTTCTTAGTCAACTTCCTGTGTCTGAGCCGTTGTTGTGGTTAGGGCTAGGGAGTAATTCCCTCATAAAAGACGCTGGGTTTTCGGGTACTGTTGTATTAACACAAGGCTGCTTAAATAATATTAGCTTGGCAGGTGATTTGCTTGTTCGAGTTGATGCGGGTGTATCCTGTGCTAAAATGGCACGTTTTTGTGCGCGTAATAACCTGGTTGGTGGGGAATTTTGGGCGGGAATTCCAGGGACGATGGGCGGTGCATTACGCATGAATGCCGGTTGCTCTAATGGTGAAACATGGCAATCCGTGGTAGAGGTGGAAACGATGTCTCGTACGGGCGCTATTCGTCGACGTACAGCGGATGAATTTGAAGTATCCTATCGGCACGTTGCGGGATTGGGTGATGAATGGTTTGTTTCAGCAACGTGTCGGATGCGCCCTGGTGATAAAGATAAATCGTTGCAATTAATTAAGGAACTGCTCGCCCATCGCGCGGCTACCCAGCCAACCAGTGAATATAATTGTGGTTCTGTGTTTAGGAACCCTCCCAACCATTTTGCGGCTAAACTGATTGAATCATGTGGGTTAAAGGGAATGCGCACAGGTGGCGCTATGGTTTCGGAAAAGCACGCAAATTTTATTATTAATCATCAAGGTAGTGCATCAGCGAATGATATAGAGTCATTAATTCATCACGTACAGAAAATAGTCCATGAACAAACTGCAACGAAACTAATGCGTGAAGTACACATTATTGGAGATGAATGATGTCCAACCTTACAATGAGACAGCCGCTTAACTTGTTATTACTCTATGGTGGTCGATCGGGAGAGCATGAAATATCGTTGATTTCAGCCGCTTCCGTTCTTTCAAATCTGGACACTGAACGATATCACATTATCCCAGTAGGTATGGATAAAGAGGGGTGTTTATATTTGAATGATTATCACGAACTATTGCAATATAAAGCATCGTTGCCGGTTGTGACGGAACAGTCGCGTCCATTAGACAGTTTGTTTAGTCATGGTCGGTTAACCGTCGATGCAGACGTTGTTTTTCCAATGGTGCATGGTCCTCTTTATGAAGATGGTTGTTTGCAAGGCTTGCTGGAATTGGCGGATGTTGCTTATGTTGGTTGTGATGTGTTGTCGTCAGCTATCGGCATGGATAAAGATATCGCGAGACGTTTGGCCTGCGTAAATGGAATCCAAGCTGCGCGATATCGTTTGCTTTCCTGGCACGTTAGTTCCTCGGAAATAGAGCAGTTTTGTCAACAAACGGTGACTGAATTAGGGTG
>CANJFK010000027.1 GCA_947473535.1 Legionellaceae bacterium
CATTTGGTGAGTAAATACCCAGGGCATGTCACAAAAAATGATGCCATTTAAATCCCTGTCCTTCATCGCATTAGCACTTCCCGCATAAACGCTGGACGTTGCATAAACGGGTACATCGCCTGCGTAATAATAATGAAGTAGCGGCATGATCTGCCGAGCTTTCGTCGGGTACGCGACTAGGAATATCACATCAAAGTCCTGGCGACGGCTGGGGGTGGATTCAAGATTATTTCCCAGGAATTGTTTCAACTGTTTTCCGCGCGCTTCGCTATCGGAGATATGTAAAAAATCACGGACTGCGGTATTCAAATCTTGCGTTGCGCCATAATGCAGTGTGTCAACAATATGGCCGCCATTAGCGCGCCATTGAGCTGCAAACGCACTGACTACGTCGTCTCCCCAAGCCCCACTAGGTGTAATCACTAAAGCCCGGGTATACCCATTTTTACGCGCTTTTACCGCGACCTGACGGGCCTCATTGCCAGGCGAAAGGCCAAATTGATAGGCATTATTTTGCGTGCTGCTATCAAGGTCATTGAGCAATAGCGTGGGAACAGGATGATGCAGTGACGCAACGGTGGCTACGTCCGCTTTACTTAGTGGACCAACCACATAATCTGCGCCGTCTTTCAATGCCTGTTGATAAAGTGCTGGACTACTTGCGGCGTTTGTATTGTATACACGAATTTTGACGAAGGCCGTGGATCGACTGGCTTCGTATTCGGCCATGAAACCATCTTTAATTGCATTTCCGGGCCCGGCC
This sequence comes from Legionellaceae bacterium, assembly GCA_947473535.1. GTDB lineage: Bacteria > Pseudomonadota > Gammaproteobacteria > Legionellales > Legionellaceae > CANJFK01. Next base: position 764 of record CANJFK010000027.1, read on the forward strand.
AGCGGGCCTGTTAACGGTAATAATAAGGCCATTTGTTTGGGTGCAGGGTATAAACGTTGCTTAATATTATCCAGTGGCGATGGTAAAATATGGTTGGCTGGGTGGTTAGGGTATTGCATTTGCCATTGTTCAACTTGTGCGAGCATGACCTGTGGATTGGCATATTGCTTACGCGAGACAAGCGCTAATTCTATCCATCCCTTCAATACGGAGCCATCCGTTGATTCAGCGGCTAATGTATCGAGCTCAGCGATAGGCAATGTGGTTAACGATAGCCATAGCGCACGGCGGTTATTTGCCTTAGACGCCTCATCAGGCAATATGCTTTCTAATTTAATACGTTCTGCAACGGATTCGGTTGCTTGTCCTACGGACTGGTAAGCATAAGCTAGCATTTCATGAAATTGGACTTGATAATACACTGGCAAATCATTTATGTTGCGCACCGAGGCGAGGCGCGCAATCGCGGCACGAGGCTGCTCACGGATGATGTCAACCTTCGCTAACAGTAAGTTTTTTTCATTGGCAAGTTCTACAGACAAATCACCAGTCTGTGATAGAATTGCCAGGCCTTGTTGCCATTGACCGTCATAAATGAGCCGACCGGCGGCCATAATAAGTAACGATTGTTTCTCATTGCCTACTTGTTTTTGTGCCAGAGCAAGATATGCTGCAGCGGGCATCGTGTATGGGCTGGCCAACTGTCGGCTGACCTGTAAATGACTATCTGTTGCCACTTTGGTGCATTGTGAGAGTAAAATGGCACAAAAAATGAATAAAATGGGCTTTAAAATACGTAATTTTGACAACATGAAACCATATCCGAAACGCAAGAACGCAAGAGGATAAACTATGATGGACACTTCAGCAAGAACAGTTGGCACTCTTTACGTTGTCGCAACCCCGATTGGCAACCGAGATGACATCAGTTTACGTGCCTTAAGCACCTTGCAACTCGTGGATAAAATTATCGCAGAAGATACGCGTCATTCCATGCAATTACTCACGTTGCTGGGAATAAAAAAACCGATGATATCGCTGCATGCACACAATGAAGAAAACAAAAGTGAATCCATTATTGAGGCGTTACAGCAAGGTCAATCGTTTGCGTTGATCAGTGATGCCGGCACGCCGTTGATTAGTGACCCAGGTTATCCACTGGTTAAACTCGCTCAATTGCAACAGATTCCCGTTGTGCCCATTCCGGGAGCTTGCGCTTTAATTGCCGCTTTATCGGCGGCAGGTATTCCTTGCGACACGTTTACGTTTTCGGGCTTTCTACCGGCTAAACAAGCCGCTAGACGTAGCAAATTGAAAGCGATGAGCGCCATAGAACATACCTTAATTTTTTACGAATCAACGCATCGAATTAAAGAAAGCATTGAGGATATCGCCTATGTTTTTGGTGCAACGTGTGAATTGGTATTGGCCAAAGAGTTAACTAAAACTTTTGAGCGCTTCGTTCATGGACGCTGCACGGTTGTTCGTGAGTGGTTAGAAGCGGATAATGGTCATTGCAAAGGGGAGTTTGTTCTCATTATTCCGCCCAGAGAAAATACGCAGGAAGCGCACACCAATGAACATCTGTTATCCGTCTTATTAAGTGAATTACCATTAAAGCAAGCCGTGAAGTTGGCGAGTCAACTGACGGACGACCATAAAAATGATCTTTACAAAATGGCGTTGAATTTACAGAAAGGGTCTGTCAATAAATAAATGCCAGTTGTGACATTTATTTATTGACAGACCCTAAGAATAACGAAGAACAAGGATCAACCGGATGAAGCGTTGGCTAGCCTATCTCATCATTGCCGCCATTTATATGTATAACAGTGGTGTATCAGCAATAACGCTCGGTCATTTGACATTGGTCGATCCCGAACGTGGTGCACGCGATATCGTTTATGAAAAAATAGACGGCTATGCTGTGGTGGAAGGGGATATCTTGATAGGTAAATTATCGCGGCCATCTAAAACCAGCTCAAATACGCCACATGCCATGATTATACAACGCATTGAAGGGGAGCGCTGGCCACACGGTATCATACCGTTTGAGCTAGATGAAACGCTACCCTTCGCAAATAAATTGGCCATACTGCAGGCTATTAATGCCTGGCAACAGAGTACGAATGTGTTATTCGTCGAGTTAACGTCAAAAAATCGCGATCAATACCCTGATTTCTTGTTGTTTGTTCCAGTACCAGGAACGACCTGCTCATCCTTTGTTGGTAAGCAAGGAGGAGCGCAAGTCATCCGATTAGCGCCACGTTGCAATACCTTTAGCACGGCACATGAACTTGGTCATGCGCTTGGATTATGGCATGAGCAATCACGTTCAGATCGTGATGCCTACATTCAGATTGTTTGGGAAAATATTGATGAACATTATCGTTATAATTTTGATCAACATTTAAGTGATGGACAAGATTATGGCGACTATGATTATGAGTCTGTCATGCACTACAATGCGTATGCTTTTTCAACGAATGGTAAAAAAACGATTATTCCTTTGCAGAGCAATATTGAGATAGGGCAACGTGACCATTTGAGTAATAAAGATGCCGCTGCGGTAAAAGCAATGTATCTTAAGGGACTGTAAAATAATAACTTGGACATTTAGGTGCCCAGGTTGCTGTTAGCTTGCCACGATCGGAGTCACTAAAAAGCGCAGGTGTACTTGTTGTCCATCGAGCTTTTTTGTGACTCCGATCGTGGCAAGATGACGGCAAGATGGGATGCCTAAATGTTCAAGTTATTGTTTTACAGTCCCTATATGAATAAGGAACGTGTCCGATGAAAGTACTTATGTATGGTTGGGAGTTCCCCCCCAACATTAATGGCGGCTTAGGTGTCGCCTGCTACGAGATCGTGAGGGCTTTGTTAAAGAAAAGTATTCACATTGACTTGATTTTGCCGAAAGCAAAACCAATGCGCGTGGCAAAAAATACAATTGAACAGACGGAGACGCAAGGCAACCCTGATTTAACTATCCAGTTTGTAGATTCGATGCTTCAACCCTACATGGATGAAAAAAAATACCGTCAATTAATAGTCAATCAAATAGACTCCGATTCATACGGTTATGATTTGTTTTCAGAGGTAGAGCGTTACGCACGACAGGCTGGCCCCTATGCTGAATTGATTCCGCATGATGTTATTCATGTTCATGACTGGCTTACCATACGTGCAGGCATATTGGCAAAAAAAACAAGTAAAAAACCGTTATTTTTCCATGTTCATTCATTAGAGACCGATCGCGCTGGTGAACATATTAACCAAGCAATTTTTGATATTGAACGTGAAGGGTTGGAACAAGCGGATAAGATCTTCGCGGTCAGCCAATACACTCGAGATCAGATTATCAAATACCATCTTATTTCACCCGATAAAATTGTGGTAGTTTATAACGGCATACCGCATTCGTATTACACTCATGACGATCATCTCATTGCGCACGAGACGGCCTATCCTGACAATAAAAAAAATGCGCAAGAACAGCAAAAATTAGTCCAGTATCAGAACAAATCAAATCTTGTCTTATTTCTAGGGCGAGTAACCTACCAAAAAGGCCCGTTTCATTTTATCGATGCAGCCTATAAAATTTTATCGGTTAGGAAGGATATTCATTTTGCTGTTGCAGGTGATGGCGATTTGCTACATGACTTAATTGAGTATGTTGCCAAGTTACAAATTAGTTCGCACGTCCAATTTTTAGGGTTTTTAGATAAACAGGCAGTCCAAGTCATCTATGAACGATGTAAAGTATACGTCATGCCTAGCGTGTCAGAGCCATTTGGTCTGACCTGCCTTGAAGCCTTGATTCGGAATGTACCTGTTATTGTCTCGAGACAGTCAGGGGTATCCGAAGTGTTAGGCAATGTATTAACCATTGATGCGTGGGATACATTGGATTTGGCGGGTAAAATCATTGCGCTGGTAGATTACCCCATTATGGGCTTAGAAACGATAAAAAACTCGCAGCACGACCTGTCTTTATTGACGTGGGATAGTTCGGCCAAAACGATTGTTCAAACCTACCACCAGTTTACGGGAGTTTAAATGCCTTCAGTTTGCTTTTATTTTCAAGTTCATCAACCACACCGTTTGCGAAAATACAGTTACTTCGATATTGGTAACGATCATACTTATTTTGATGATGTTGAAAATCGGACAATCGTTGAAAAAGTGGCCAATAATTGTTATTTACCCACGAACCGATTATTGCTTCAACTGATCAATAAGCATGAAGGCAGGTTCAAGGTATCGTTTTCTATTTCTGGTACAGCTATTGAGCAATTCAAGCGTTTTTGCCCTGCGGTATTAGCGTCGTTTCAGGCACTTGTCTATACGAACTGTGTTGAGTTATTGAATGAAACGTACCACCATTCGTTGAGCGCCGTTTTTTCAAAAGAAACCTTTATCCATGAAGTAAAGCAACATCGAGCCTTGATTATTAAAGAGTTTGGATACCATCCCACGAGCTTTAGAAACACCGAGTTAATCTACAATAATGACGTGGCATCGATGGTATCCAGCCTGGGTTTTAAAACGATTTTAGCGGAGGGTGCCGACAAAGTGCTTGGGAATATGAGCCCTAATCATTTGTACCAGGCAGCCACTTAGCATCCATTGTATTTAATGCTGAAAAACTATCTACTGTCTGGTGATATCCCGTTTCGGTTTTCCGATAAAAACTGGGTGGATTATCCATTAACAGCAGATAAATTTTCCAGTTGGCTTCATGCTGGTGTTGCGTCCAATGAGCTCATTAATTTATTCATGGATTACGAAACGTTCGGTGAACATCAATGGGAAAAAACGGGTGTTTTCGAGTTCTTGGAACATTTTCCTAGGACATTGTTAGCGCATCCTCAGTTTGATTTTTGCCTTCCCCGTGAGGTGAGTGAAAAATACCCGGTTCGTGGCACATTAGATATCCCTGAATTTTATTCTTGGGCTGATACCGAGCGTGATCTGTCTGCATGGATGGGTAATGACATGCAAAAAGATGCACTGCAAACGATCTATGATCTTGAACAGGCGGTTAACAGCGCTGGCGATAAAACGTTACATGCAATATGGGGCTCATTATTAACGTCGGATCATTTTTACTATATGTGCACCAAGCAAGATGCGGATGGTGAAGTGCATAAATATTTCAGCCCTTACGGTAATCCGTATGATGCTTATATAAATTATCAAAATGTAGTGAAAGATCTCCGCTTACGTCTTCATCGGGTGTAGGATTATCCAAAATTAACAATTAAATGTAGCCTGGATTACGCGCCGCGTAATCCAGGAAACGATGCCTCACACAGGCACTGCTCCCGGATTACGCTGCGCTTCATCCAGGCTACATCAAAATTTTGGTTTAAGGTAGTGTAATTAGACTATACTTTAATCAAATAACCTTTCATGATGTGTCTAATGACGATTTCAAGGCTGGTTTGTAGCGGCGGGGGTGCAAAGGGCGTTATTTATGCAGGTGCTTATGAGGCATTGGAAAGCACCGGCGCTATCAAAGATCTGCGCGAAGTTGCTGGTGCGTCGGCTGGCGCTATCAGTGCCGCATTGATTGCGGTGGGCATGCCAGCAGACAAATTTCGTGAGGCGTTGATTAACACGGATCTTGAGTCATTAAAGGGCAAGCGTGTCAAAGGCGCGTATGTTACAAAAGATGGTGTGCCACTGTTAGATACAATCAAACAGCAGCTCACCACAACCCTAGCGGATTTTTTTGATGAGAAGGACGCGAGCGGGGAACAGCTGAGTAACGAGTTAAATGTCATCAAAGCGAAGGTCAGAGCAGATCCTCCAGGGGCAATTACGTTCGGGGATTTAAATAAACTACATGCGTACGATCCCGAGCGATTTAAAAAATTAACCGTTACCGCCGTTAAACACCCAAGCGGTGACTTGCAAGTTTTTAATGGCGACGATACGCCTGACGTCGAAATTGCACTAGCTTGCCGTGCTTCAGCCTCCATTCCGATTATTTTTCAACCGGTCGACATCGTCGTGAAGAAGGGCGAGGCGCCGCAAACATTTATTGACGGTGGCATGTGGGATAATATCCCAGCTGATTATTTTGATAAACATGCCGATGGTACATTTCACAATGATAACAAAGATAAAACGCTTATTTTGGCCTTCGGGGAGGGGCTGGTTGATAGTAAAAACCCGGTTCTTCAAGCACTGCAAAGCAGCGATCTCATTCCAGATGCTTTGTTAGACACAATACTCGAAGAAGCAATTGAGGACACGTCAGATGAACCACTAACAAGTCGCATAAATACTCGATTAACGTTTTACATGGATAACAGTACCCTTCAATCCTCTGAAGCTGATTCGATAAGAGCGGCTGTTAATCAATTGGCACAACCACTTAATGAGGATGTGACTGCTCCTGTGCTCCGCGGTCAAATCAAGGAGCAGCTACCAAAACCAACAATATATAAGGCCAGTTTTTTCGACATATTTACCCGGGATTACTGCGTCGAATGGTTTGCTAGTTTTAATGCGTTCAAAAACACTGAACGTAAAGAAGTGGGCTTTCAAAATATCCGAACAAATTATCGCGAACAAACGATTCAACTGCGTGTTGGCGATCTTGGAACAAGGGATTTTGCTAAAGCAAAAACAATTGCTCGAGAATTGACTGCCATGGGGTATTTGGACACCATGGAATATCAATTTCAACATGGTCTGGAAAAGCCGTCGTCAGACGTCTTTTATGCGTCTGTGTTAGATAAGTTCCAACGTGTTGATAAAGCCGTCATATCCGGATCAAATCATAATCCAGAAAGGGATGGGTTATTAATAAAAATTGCCGAATATAAGGCTGCGGGTAAATCAGACCGAGACATCGTGTGGGAACTGATCAAGCCCGCCGCTGAAAAAAACCTTGAATCGGTCACCGCCTTTGCGCTTTCGCGTGCGGTAGAGTGGAACAAGGTTAAAACCCCTGCCCAGCAGCAGCGCTTTGACGAGCAGCTCCTTATCGATACGCATGCTAAAGCGAAGAGCGAAAAATTTATGTCGCCACTAACGTCTACAACTCATTTTAAGCCGGAAGATAGCGCTGCATTAATTGGTCGGTTTAAGGCTGGTACTGAACAATTGAGTGAGGATGGTAAGGCAAAACGAAGTGAAATCGTTGCTGAGTCGTTATTTAAGCCGTAAAAACACTATTATGTGTACATAATCTGTTCATCATGTTAATATAATCTATCTTTTCGCGTTGTCCATCGAGGTTCATTGTATTATGGCATTCACGCTGATTCTTTTAGGTACCGATACATCCTATACACCAGATAACTATATACCCGATACTCCGAGTGGTGAAACGCTCAGTTTTATGGCGTCTCGAATTGCATCAACCAATGATCATGCGCATATCACAAGCATTGAAGTGGATGACGAAGAAGAAGCCTTTGTCATTGATTCGAACCATGACGCGTCC
>CANJFK010000028.1 GCA_947473535.1 Legionellaceae bacterium
AGTACAGCTAATAGGTCAACTCTTTCCTGATTACCAAGCATTAAATGTATTTATTATTGGATCCGGTGAAACCGCCTCATTAGTTGGCAAATACTTACATAAACAGGGTGTACACCGCTTTATGGTTGCAAGTCGCACGCATGAAAATGCACAACGACTCGCGGCGACCTTTGCAGGACGTGCATTAACGATCGGCGATATTCCGGATTATTTATCTCAAGCCGATGTCGTTATTTCCGCCACCGCTTGCCCATTGCCCTTTATCAGCAAAGGCCTTGTCAAACACGCGTTAAGCCAGCGCAACAATGCACCCATGTTTTTTCTAGATCTAGCCGTCCCGCGTGATATTGAAGCAGACGTAGCCGAATTAGATGGCGTACACTTATACAATATCGATGATTTGCATAAACGAATTGAACACGGCATGAGTGAACGGCGTGCCAGCGCGGTACAGGCCGAACAATTAATTGAAAGCGAACTCGATCATTACATCCGTTGGCATCGCTCACTCAAAGCCAATGAACTCATCTGTGATTATCGGAGCCAAATGCAAACGTTGGCTCAGCAGGAATTGCAGCGCGCCATACAAAAACTTTCCGCAGGGCAAGACCAGCAAGGCGTATTAACAGAATTTAGTGAACGTTTAGTCAATAAATTAACGCACACCCCCACCATTGGACTAAAACAAGCCGCTTGGGATAATCGCCAGGATCTGCTTGATTTAGCCCACTATCTTTTCAATGTATCGGTAAATAAATCACCCTATGAAAAAATCACTTGAGTTAAAACTCGAACAAATGCTTGAGCGCTTTCAAGAAATTGGACGTTTGTTATCCGAAGCCTCGGTCATTTCCGATCAAAACCAATTCAAAGCACTATCGAAAGAATATGCACAATTGGAACCGATTACCGCTTGTTATGAACGTTATTTACAAGCTTGTTTGACGATTGTTTCCTTACAGGAACTGATGGATGGCGATGATCCAGAAATGGCGTCCATGGCCGCCGATGAGCTTTATTCGGCAAAAACGGATGCTGATACACTGGATGAAGAATTACAATGGCATTTGATTCCTAAAGATCCGGATGACGATCGGAATATCTATCTAGAAGTGCGGGCTGGAACAGGCGGCGATGAAGCGGCTATTTTTGCTGGCGACTTATTTCGCATGTATAGTCGTTATGCCGAGACACAAGGCTGGCAGCTGGAAATAGTGAGCGCGAGTCACGGCGAGCATGGTGGCTTTAAAGAAGTCATTGCTCGCGTGAGCGGGCATAGCGTTTACGCGCAGTTAAAATTTGAATCAGGCGCACATCGCGTGCAACGCGTTCCCGCGACCGAGTCACAGGGACGCGTTCATACGTCCGCATGCACCGTCGCGATATTACCCGAAGTGGAAGAAATCGATGACATTCAAATCAATAGTGAAGATTTGCGTGTCGATACCTACCGTTCTTCTGGCGCTGGTGGTCAGCACATTAACAAAACCGATTCAGCCATTCGACTCACCCACTTACCAACCGGCGTCGTTGTTGAATGCCAGGATGAGCGCTCCCAACATAAAAACCGCGCCAAAGCGATGGCTTTATTAAAAACCAGACTATTAAATGCGGAGCAAACCAAACAGCGTCAAGAGCAAGCACAAGCGCGTAAATCATTGATTGGCAGTGGGGATCGCTCTGAACGCATACGTACGTATAATTTCCCACAAGGCCGTTTAACAGACCACCGAATTAATCTCACTATCTACCAGCTCAATGATGTCATGGAAGGTGAGCTGTCAACGGTTATTGACGCACTAAAGCGTGAATATCATGCCGAACTACTCGCGGAATTAGGGCGACATGATTAAGCAAGTGCTACAGCAGGCTATTTCTCTTTTGACAGAAACGAGCCCCAGTGCGCGCCTAGATGCAGAACTGTTAATGTGTTTCACCTTGCATCGATCGCGAACCTATCTGTACGCTCACGCAGACGATCCGCTCGACGATAATCAACGCGCAACGTTTCAAGCGCTCGTGTTGAAACGAGTGGCGGGCGTGCCGATCGCCTATTTAACAGGTACGCGTGAATTTTGGTCTTTACCACTGCGTGTAAGCGCAGACACACTTATTCCACGACCAGAAACTGAATTACTCGTTGAACTCGCATTAACCATGATAGCAGACACACCCCAAGCATCTATTCTTGATTTAGGCACCGGTAGTGGTGCCATCGCCATAGCACTGGCATCGGAGCGACCCCATTGGCAGATATTGGCGTGCGATAAGAGTCAAACGGCGGTCACTATCGCCCAGGATAATGTGAAACGTCTTGGGCTCCACACAACAGTCCAAGTGTGTTGCTCCGATTGGTTTGAATCCATTAAAAAACAACCATTTCATGCGATTGTATCCAATCCACCTTATATCGCCGAAAACGACCCACACCTCACACAAGGGGACGTACGGTTTGAACCACAACAAGCGTTGGTAAGTGGCGTCGATGGATTAACCTCATTACGCGATATCATTGAGCAGAGTTATGATTGGTTGTTACCAGGTGGATTATTATTAGTAGAGCATGGATTTGATCAAGGGCGCGCTGTCACGGATATATTCACACAAACAGGTTATCAAAACGTACAATGCTGGAAAGATTGGCAAGGACACGACCGCGTAAGTGGCGGCTGGAAAGGCAAATAAAGCAAATTCAACGCGATATCCAATAATGAGTCTTGTTCATCGTTTCGGCCAAATCATCGAAAAATGTCTTCAACGCAAAGATACTGAATAGTAATGGCACTACCTAAAGCCCTTTTTCAAAGAGGGGGATCCCTTGAGGTAATGCCAAGTCCCTTTTTCAAAGAGGGGGATCCCTTAAGGTAGTGCTAGAAAATAGTCCAGTAGATTGATCCTTTTTTATTCTTCCAATAATCGCCATTTATTTTTGTATAGGTCGCATCGATATTCGATCGTGATAAAATGGATCCGGTAATCGCGTTATTATTCATACAAATGTTTTTTTGTGATTCAATCGTAATCATTTGATTGTTACCACATTGATATGTAAGAACAATATCTGGACCATTAAATCCATATTCACTCATTTCAAAAGGCTGACTTTCTTGGCCGGAAGCTATCTTTATCAGTGCTTGTGTTGTTGAAACGATAGTTCCATGCTTCACAAAGTTTTGAATCAATTGGCAATCATTGGCTGTATTATTTTTAATGGTAATGTTAAAAAAAACACAGGGATACTCCCCTGAAAAAGCAAGCGATGTGCTGCTCATTAATAAAAATAAAATAAATTTTCTCATACGCTTAATTCCTCTACTGAAGTAATCGTCATTTGATTTTGCAAACCGGATTATAACTGAGCTTTGATTTTTTCTGAAGATTTTTTGCTACGGATGTGTGCCGTCAATTACTCGTTATTTATTTGGATATCGATAAGGTATGCTCAAAACATTCTGAATTTGCACAAAAATAGTCTATAATACAGTAAAATCACTCTTTTGGGCTGTATTATGGGTACCCTGACTCAAACAGATATCGAATCTATTTCAACTAAAATAAAGGCCATCAGAGCCTATTTAAATACAAAAACAATCAATAGCGAACTTGAGGCAAGCATCGCCATAGAACAGTCACTGACACTCGATGAACTAGACACATGCCTGGCCACCCACGGCGTTGAGGCTCAAGATGGCGACTTGGCAACAGCATTAAAGGCGCTTCTAGCACAACGTTGGGAACGTATTAGACACAGCCCATTGAATTATACCCAACGCCCCTCTGACCCCATTAATTTGCTTTGTTTACACATCGCAAATCAAATAGAGCCGATTCCAAACAATAAAAATGATATTGATCAATTAGCGCCTGGTATAGGCCCTTATTTTTTGTTAATGCCCAGTCTTACAGCGTGGAAAGATTCTTATGGCGCTAATATACATAATTTTGCGCTATACCAGTTTGCATTATCCGATAATCAGACGGTGTTCATTCCCATTGAACCTTGCTTGGTTGATGCAATGGAGTCCGACACAGGCCAATTAAAACACATGGTTTGCGATCCAGAGGGGCGATACAGTCTTAAGTTAATTCACTTAAACGATGGTGAAGAATTAGATAATGACGACATCCCAGAGCATCAACTCTGTCTTTATCTGCGTGATGATGTTATTCACGGTAGGGCTAAAAACAGAGAGCCCTTTACGTTATCTGAAGAACAGCTCGTAGAGCAATTCAAAGCGCAACTAACCGATGAAGAAAAACTTCAATTATCGGAAGACGAGCAAGACATAAAAGGCAAAAAGCAATATGACGCCATTAAACGAGCGCTCACACCACTCATCAAAAAAACACTAAAACTATTTAAACACCCCAATGGGGACATTTTCTGTCGCTATCAAAAACCAGGCGTGGTTATTCCTGTCCGCGTGGTATTAGACCAGCAACGCTTGGGTAAGCACGCACAGCCCATTATCGACATGCTTGCGAATCCAGCGGGACAGCAACCCATTTTATCAATGCATGATGATGACATCGTATATACAGCAACGGGCAAACATCATGATGTTAAATTGAGGGATAAATACCTAGGGGATCAAGCCAGCTTGCTCCACGAAGCGCTCAAACAACCCGTGGCTAAAAAAGGACTTACCATCGGTGAGGAGGGCGCCATTTTCAGTGCTATAGAAAAACAAGGCTATCGTCGAGAAAATCAGGCGTTTCCTGACCTATCGAAAAGCGAAACGTTTCGAGTAAGTAATCATTCCACCATTACACAAGCGTATTGCCTATACAGTGAGCGAATACACAAAAGTGGTGCAACTAGCTTTGGCGAACGGCTATGGAATTTATATATAGCATTAGGTTCAGGCGCTCACCGAGCAGGGAATGCGGATGAGCGAGCGAATGAAGGGATTGCTGCATTCTCGGAATATTGGAACACCTACTCTGAGTTTGAAAAAAAAATGTTGTATGCTACTTACCCTGGTTTACAACAAATCATCATAGCCCTGCGCCCGGAAATGGCAAATGGTGAAAATTGTATTGGGTTCACTGGCAGTGATATCCACGCGTTCCTGAAGCGTTATCCTTCCCTTTATCAAGACAATGCTGTATTGAAAAAACATCACTTGCAACAATTAGAAACTGAAATTGCAAAAAAAAGCCATGCTATCTTAGACAATAGCCTCGATCAACCCATTGATTTACCACGCTTTTCAACATTAAGCACAACACTGTTCAATGATCCTTATGCCAGACGGGCTCTGCGATATGCTCTGGAGCACCAACAAGCATTGCCGAACGACTTCCTAGGCATCCTGCCGCTGTTTAGCGCCCCAGAAAAACAAACCTTACTTCATCTTACCAATGAACAAGGTGATACGGCCTTAATTCAAGCAACAACTGATCAAACAGTCCCCATCGTGCATGATTTAATAAAGGAAACGCCACCAAACCGCATCGATGCGCGAAACAAGCGGGGTGAAACAGCCTTAATGCGCACCGTCATGAACAAACAAACAGGCGCAGCAATTGCCAATCTACTCATTAACGCCGGTGCTGATATACACACCATGAATCGATACGGTCATACGGCCGTGACGCTTGCGGTTCGTCATAATAATCTTGATGTGTTGAACGTTTTAATTAAACAGAGCGTGGATCCTCTGCTGACAAAACAAGAAGCCTTGCATTTTGCCATCACCAATAACTCCCCCCTGCTTGAGACATTACTGCTCGAAGCCGCAACGCTTTCCCTTGCAGATCAAAATCGATTATTTGAAAATTTATTACCAGACAATCGACCAGGAAGTCAGGCCAATACCGTCTTAATGTATGCAGCAACGGCACAACACCCCATCATTGATGAGCTGCTATTGCCGTTGTCCCGCGCCAAGAAATCCCTTTCGTCTGTATTTTCAACGTCCATTTTGGATGCAAAAAATTCAGACGGCAATACAGCGCTCATCCTTGCCGCCCAAAACAACCTCACGGAAGTGGTTCTAAAATTAATCAACGCCGGCGCCAACATCCATGCCGCGAATAACCTTGGAGAAACAGCCTTAATCCAAGCATTACAAAATGGACATACGGATGTCATTGATGTGCTAATGCACAATGGTGCAAAACTACCGCGTAATCCCATCACAACCAGCGCGAGCAGCTCACGGCAACAAAGCACGCGAAAATTACCTTCGTTTATTGTGAATGAAAGGGATCCGACGTCTGATTTAGATACGGCACTAATCAAAGCCGCGAAAGCCGGCACTATCGACGAGATTAAAGCACTCGCCGAAGCCGGAGCTGATATAAATGCTATCAATCGTGGTGGGCAAACGGCATTGACGATCGCTACTCAAAACCAAAGTACAGACATCATCACTTATTTATTAGCCGCTGATGCAGATATTCGCCCAGTAAAAGCAACGGATGTGAATGCATTCACCATCGCACGATCGCAAATACCCTGCCCCGATCAAGTCATTGAAGCGTTGTTATTAAAAGCCGTTAAGCTCAATATAAACGATCAAGAACAGCTCCTAGCAGGGAGCATGCACCTGCATGTTTTAGACTATGTATTCAATCGAAAGGCGCCGTTCCTATCGAGACTACTAGAAGAAATAGGCACGATAGACGACGAAGACGCTCAATATGCGCTTCTGAATGCTCGAGGTCTGCATGGCAATACGACCCTCCACATGGCCGTTAAAGATGCATTGCAAACGGGAAATACGAGCAAAATAACACAGTTAATCGAGGCTGGCGCACACGTTGATATCACCAATGCAGACGGTGATTCGCCTTTATCTTATGCCATTCAATACCAACTCAATGATGTGCTAGCCATTGTAGCGGTTCTACTCGATGCAGGCGCCACAATAAATCAACGTGATAGCCTAGGTAAAAATGCATTGGATTATGCGCTCGCGATCAATGATGACTCCCAGATAACATCGGCTCTGCTGTTAAACGCAATCCATTTGCCCGCGGACGATCAAGCTGATTTGCTCCAAGATACAGTGCATTATACGTGTGTTTTAGTTTACGCTTTAGATAAACATCCCCATGATTATCAAGTACTATTGGATGAAGCATCCATAACGCAAAAAACGCGCGTCACTGAGGGGCTCGATGCACTGGATAGCATCGAATTTGATCATTATTTAATGCTGATTAAAGACAAAGCTGACCAATTGCGTAGACGATGGTTCCGTCCTTCTGAAAAAAATCAAACGGTCATGAACACCGCAACGGAACTGTATGAGCGCTTGCGGCTTGCAAGACTCACCTTTCTTCAATCAGAGGAACCGTTAGCGCAAAAAAAATTAACCTTTAAAGCAAGTTGCTTGGATGCCCTTAAACAGGCTGAGCCGGTACTGAAACCCCAGCGCGGTTTTAAAGTAATCCTCGATGCTCTCCCCAATTTAATCAATTTAAGACTCATCGTGATGGCGCGAATAAAAACCGGTAAATGGAGCTTTTTTCAAACAGAAACAGCCTCAACCAGTATCGTACGAGGATTAAAAGAAAATTTATCCGAGGATGACGATCAAATGGGTCCACCTCTGCCAGAACAGTAGAGCAGTTTAGGAGATATTGATGACACTAACGACGCAATTAAGATCGGAATACATTGAAATGTTTGACAACCATCTTTATACATTTCCAGATGACTGTACGATTGCTGTTCGATACCCCCTTAAAGCGGCATTGAACAAACTTCTTAATCCTGTGGCATTGCACAACCCTCTTGGTCCAGTGGTAAACGTCCCTGTCGATCCTCAATTTAAAGCGATTATTGATCCATTAACGATCTGTTTAGATAACCCAGGAGCACATGTTAAATCTTACGACCACAACGAGTTTCTAGAACTGTTGAAAAGCAGAATCCGCTTGGCAATTAGGTATCTAGAAACCAGTACGGATGATGAACTACAACAATTGATCGATGAAAAACTAGCTGCACAGTGGCGTACACGTCCGCACAAAAAAACAGCGGTGGCAATAAAATCGCCGCAACTATCGTTTAACGAGGCATTAAACGATCTGGATATTACATTGCAGGATCCAACGTATGCTGACAATTTAAAAGCAGCTGGTAAAGCGATACGAGACATTATCGCTGGACTACAAGAAAATGAAACAACCAAGGGTAAAGGGCTAACTCGGGTATTAATCACGACGAATGCCATTATAAAACATCCATCCGTTGAAAATACGGAAGCA
>CANJFK010000029.1 GCA_947473535.1 Legionellaceae bacterium
ACATTGGCCTGATCACGTTAAATCGTCCTCAGGCTTTAAATGCGCTGACTCTACCGATGATTCTAGCCATGCAAAAGCAGTTACTGCATTGGCAAGACTCCCCTGATATTCATGCTATCGTTGTACGAGCTGCTGAGGGTAAAGCGTTTTGCGCGGGGGGGGATGTACGCTGGTTGTATGATGCTGGGGTTAATCACAGCCCCGATCAGATGCAATTTTTTTGGCATGAGTACCGACTTAACCACTGTATTCATCAGTTGGGTAAACCCTATATAGCAATGATGGATGGCGTCACGATGGGAGGGGGCGTGGGTCTTTCTTTGCACGGCTCGCATCCCATTGCCGGCCCACGATTTTTGTTTGCTATGCCTGAAACAAGCATTGGCTTTTTTCCCGATGTAGGCGCAAGCTATCTATTATCAAGATGTCCAGGCTATTTCGGTGCCTATTTAGGTTTAACGGGTCATCGACTAGGCGCGGGAGACGCGCGTGCATTAGGTTTGGTGAAACATATTATTGCAACCGATCAATTGTCTAATGCTTTGGCCAGCTTGATTGAAACGGATCTATCAACGGATGCTCATGCGCGGGTTACCGAGCATTTACAACGTTTTGCAATGCCCCTGTCGCCTGCTCCCCTGAGCGAGCAGGCCGTATTTATTAATGATTGTTTTCAACACGCTGATGTAGAAACGATATTGGCTACGCTTGCAAAACCCACGAGTGAATGGCACCGCGACACACTCAATACGTTATCACAGAAAGCACCGCTCAGTCTTAAAATTACCCTTGCGCAATTGCAAAAAGCAGCGTCTATGTCGCTCGCTGAGTGTTTAAACATGGATTATTGTTTGGCCAGTCATTTCATGCAAGACCATGATTTTTATGAAGGAGTACGGGCGTTGTTGGTGGATAAAGACAAGTCGCCAAAATGGCAACCAAGCACACTAGAACAGGTTACCGTGGCGAAAGTAGCAACGTATTTTGAAAACAACGGTGCTACCATCACCCCTCTTTTTCAAAGGGGGAACTCTTAAGTTGATGTAGCCTGGATGGAGCGCAGCGTAATCCGGGATCAGAGCCTGTGTAAGGCATCGTTTCCCGGATTACGCTGCGCTCCATCCAGGCTACATTTAATGATGACGTACGGCGTGAGCCGTTACTTTTTTTCAACCGCATCACCCCGTCTTGAATTCCAAATGTTCCGCGTTCAGCGTGATCACAATCAGATCGCCTGATTTAAATTGGCCGGTCAGTAGGGCCTGGGCTAATGGGTTTTCTAATTTTTGCTGAACGATACGTTTTAGTGGTCTTGCACCATACACCGGGTCAAAGCCTGCTTCTGCAAGGTATGCTAATGCTTCAGGGGTTAAGCGCAGGGCTATATTTTGTTGTTGTAAACGCTGCTGTAAATAACCAATCTGGATCGCGGCAATGTTGGCAATTTGTTGCTTGGTCAAGGCATGGAAAACCACACTATCATCAATGCGGTTAATAAATTCTGGACGAAAATGTTGACCGACCAATTCCATCACCGCCGTTTTAATCTCATCATAGCCTTCTGTTTTACCCATTGCTTGAATTAAATGAGAACCTAAATTGGATGTCATGACAATCACGGTATTACGAAAATCAACCGTTCGCCCCTGCCCATCGGTCAAACGGCCATCGTCCAGAACCTGCAAGAGGATGTTGAATACATCGGCATGTGCTTTCTCAATTTCATCCAATAAAATGACGGAATAAGGACGTCGTCGAATGGCTTCCGTTAAATAACCGCCTTCTTCGTAGCCAACATAGCCTGGTGGCGCGCCAATAAGCCTGGCAACGGAATGTTTTTCCATGAATTCAGACATATCGATGCGCACCATGGCATCAGCGGTGTCAAATAGAAAGGTCGCCAGGGCTTTGCATAGTTCTGTTTTACCGACGCCCGTTGGGCCTAAAAATAAAAACGAACCTATTGGTCGATGAGGGTCAGAAAGGCCAGCACGTGAGCGGCGAATGGCATTGGCCACGGCATTGACCGCCTCATTTTGGCCAATTAATCGCTGGTGTAAAGCGTCTTCCATTTGCAGCAGTTTTTCCTTTTCACCCTCAAGCATTTTAGCGACAGGAATACCCGTGGACTTGGAAACCACTTCGGCTATTTCTTCTTCCGTTACTTTATTGCGGACCAATTTGGTTTCTTGATGTTCATTATCGGCAACTTGCGCCAGCTCTTTCTCTAACGCCGGAATTCGACCATATTGTAACTCGGACATGTGCGCCAAATCGCCTGCTCGTCTTGCGGTTTCTAGTTCAATTCTTGCTTTTTCCAACGCCTCTTTAATATGACTGGCACCTTGCAATATCGCTTTTTCAGCTTTCCAAATGTCGTCGAGATCGGCATAATTTTTTTCTAATTCATCAATGCTTTGTTGCAGATCGCTTAAGCGTTTTTTTGATGCGTCGTCATGTTCCTTCTTCAACGCCTCGCGCTCGATTTTTAATTGGATAAGCCGCCTGTCCAATTTATCCAGACTTTCTGGTTTCGAATCAATCTCCATACGAATGAGACTACCGGCTTCATCGATTAAATCAATCGCTTTATCTGGAAGCTGGCGATCGGTTATATAACGATGAGATAACGTTGCTGCAGCAACGATGGCTGGATCGGTGATTTCTACGCCGTGATGAATTTCATAGCGTTCTTTTAAGCCACGTAAAATGGCAATGGTATCTTCCACATTGGGCTCGTCTACCAGTATTTTTTGAAACCGACGCTCAAGGGCGGCATCTTTTTCAATGTATTGACGATACTCATTAAGCGTTGTGGCACCAATACAATGCAACTCTCCTCGAGCTAAAGCGGGTTTTAACATGTTGCCGGCATCCATTGCGCCTTCTGCTTTGCCAGCACCTACCATCGTATGTAGTTCATCAATGAATAAAATGATTTGTCCTTCTTGTTTGGATAAATCGCTTAAGACCGCTTTTAAGCGCTCCTCAAATTCCCCTCGAAACTTTGCTCCAGCAATTAAAGCGCCCATATCCAGTGATAGTAAGCGTTTATTTTTCAGCCCTTCGGGTACTTCGCCATTAATGATTCGTTGCGCTAACCCTTCTACAATCGCGGTTTTTCCTACACCAGGTTCGCCAATGAGAACAGGGTTATTTTTTGTACGACGTTGTAATACTTGAATGGTGCGACGAATTTCATCATCGCGACCTATGACGGGATCAAGTTTACCTTGTTCGGCACGTTCAGTGAGATCCAATGTATATTTTTCTAATGCTTGGCGTTGTTCTTCGGCATTCGGATCATTGACCGTTTCTCCGCCGCGAAGGTCATCAATCGATTTTGCGACAAGGCGAGGTTCAGCGCCGGCTTGTTTGAGTATTTTTCCTAGCCCGCCGCTTTCGTTTATCGCCGCTAAAACAAATAATTCGCTGGAAATATAATTATCTTTGCGTTCTTGAGCTAATTTATCAGTAAGATTGAGCAAACGATTCAAGCCGTTAGAGAGATGGATCTCACCCTCATTGCCTGAGACTGTAGGCAGCCGATCGAGGGCTTGGTCCAGCAGCGTGCGGAGCTGCGATATATTGACGCCTGCTTTGGATAATAAGGGTCTGCACGTTCCCCCTTGTTGATCTAACAAGGCTTTCATCAAGTGCTCGGGTTCAATAAACCCACTGTCTCGGCCTAACGCGAGTGATTGCGCATCGACTAGCGCCATTTGAAATTTTGAGGTCAGTTTGTCCATTCGCATAGGATCACCTTTGATTTATGAGATATATACCGTAACATGTGGGTTCTTTTGGTAATATCAAGTAGTCAGCATCATGAATCACCAGTCTCCCATTGAAAACCCTGACGCGCAAGCGTTACTCAATCAACTTGTTATTGAGCATTTGCGCGAGCAAAAACGTAAACGCTTTTGGCGAAAGATGAAGTATATTGGTGTTTTATTGTTTGTTTTATATGTGGCTTACCTTCTTTCCGCTATGCGGAATGGCGCACTCGATGTTCGCTCAAAACCGCATGTGGGTGTGATTGAATTAAGTGGCGCTATGGGTGCTGATCATCCAGTAGCGGCAGAAAATTTTATTAAAAGTTTAAAGAAAGCTTATAAAAGCGAGGGCTTGAAAGCATTGATTCTTCGTATTGATAGCCCTGGTGGTAGTCCCGTTCATGCTGATTATATGTATGATGCGGTTCGTTACTATCATCAAAAATATCCCAACATAAAGACGTATGCTGTGTGTGTCGATATGTGTGCTTCCGCCGCTTATTATGTGGCGGCAGCAGCCGATGAAATTTATGCTAATCCGGCAAGTTTGGTAGGTTCTATTGGTGTTATTTACAACGGTTTTGGCTTTGTTGATACGATGCAAAAATTGGGCGTATCAAGGCGTTTGCAGACGGCAGGCCGCAACAAGGGATTTTTGGATCAATTTTCTCCAGTGAATCCCGCGCAGGAAAAAACACTACAAACCATGTTGGACTTGATTCACCAACAGTTTATTGACAAGGTTAAAGAAGGGCGTGGTGCGCGTTTAAAAGTAGACGAGGATACGTTTTCTGGTTTAATCTGGACGGGGACTCAAGCGAAGGAGCGTGGCCTGATTGATGGATTTGCTAGTAGCGATCAATTAGCCCGTGATACAATTAAAATTGAACAAACAGTTGATTATACTGATAAAAAAAATGTATTTGAACAAGTAGCGAAAAGGATAGGAACGACCATGGTCAATCAGTTACCCGTGGCGTTTGGGATGCAACAGGGAATTGCCTCAAGATAGTGGTTGAATTTGATGCAAGAGTGGGAAGCTAATTTGAGCGCAATCCTAAGGAATTTAAATGCGGTTGTTTTTGATGCTCGTCATCGTGGTGTGTTTGAACGCTTGCATGGTAGGCCCTAAGTACAAGGAGCCCCAAAAAAAAGTTGTCCAACATTGGCTAAATAAAGATAGAACGGTTAAGGAATCGCCCATTCAAGATGCGAATTGGTGGGCCGTTTTTCATGATCCCACGTTAACGTCTTTAATCAATCAGGGTTATCAAAATAACGTCTCGTTACAAATCACCGGCGTTCATGTCCTACAAGCCCGAGCGCAGCTTGCCCAATCGGTGGGGGGGCTCTATCCTCAGCAACAGGCTGTGATGAGTAGTTTAACTTACCAACGCTTGGGTGGAAGTTCATTGCAATCGCTATTGCCTAGTAATTTTGAAACA
Source organism: Legionellaceae bacterium (assembly GCA_947473535.1). GTDB lineage: Bacteria > Pseudomonadota > Gammaproteobacteria > Legionellales > Legionellaceae > CANJFK01. The sequence continues at coordinate 5,222 of CANJFK010000029.1, forward strand.
GCATTACTCGGCGCAACAGCGAGTTGGGAACTTGATTTCTGGGGAAAATATCGACGATCAATTCTCTCCAATGATGCGGCCTTTTTGGCCTCCTATGCAGCCTATGACAGCGCGTTAGTCAGTTTGACCGCGGACATTGCTACAGCCTACATTAGCATTCGAACAACTGAAAAATTGATTCAAGTGACGAACGCCAATATACAAATACAAACATTGGGGTTTAATATTGCCAAGGCCCGTTTCACGGCAGGCCAAGTAAGTTTATTAGATGTAGAGCAAGCGCAGACAGAGTTATCTCAAACGCAAGCAACGCTGCCTAGTTTGACGAACAATTTGCAAAGGCAAAAAGATTTATTAGGCGTATTATTAGGCACAACGCCAGATTGTGTCGATGCATTGTTGGGAAGGAAACAAGGTATTCCAAAATCGCCACTAACCGTTGCAGTAGGGATCCCGAAAGAGACATTAATAAAACGTCCAGATATCTATCAAGCGCGCATGGAAGCGATTGCGCAATCTGAATTAATAGGTGCAACGAAAGCTAATTTATTCCCTTCGTTTTCGTTAGTCGGTACGTTTGCGATGGGATCCAATACTATCGGTACGTCGTCCCTAGGTGATATTTTTAATTGGTCCAATCGAACAATAACTGCGGGGCCGTCTGTTAACTGGCCTATATTGAATTACGGGCAAATAACCAATGCAGTACGTGCCCAAGACGCGGTTTTTCAACAGGCTATTTTAAAATATATTAATTTGGTATTGAAAGCGCAACAAGAGGTGCAAGATAGCATTACTGCGTTTATTGAAACCCAAAAATCGGTACACTATTTAATGACAGCAAATAATGCGGCCATTAAATCAACGCAATTAGCCATCATTCGTTACCGAGAGGGTGAGTCTGATTATACACCGGTGCTCGATGCTGAGCGTCAGCAACTGAGCGTGCAAACATCCCTAACGAATGCACAAGGTGATATCCCCAAGGCATTGGTTGCTCTTTATCGAGGCTTGGGTGGCGGTTGGCAAATTCGCAATGGTAATGATATCGTTCCAAAACAGATAAAACACGACATGGCTGCTCGGACGAATTGGGGCCCATTACTGAAACAGACAAATCATCAGCCGCCTAAAACGCAAGGTCAGCAAATGAAAGACATCTTTTTACCTAGTTGGTGATATATGACAATTGATAAACGGCAAAAATTCATAAAAATAGCCATTCTAGCGAGTGTTGTTTTCTTATTTTTTTATTGGATGATTCAATCTATTACAGGAAATAAGGTGCAGCCCCAGCCACTTCCTGCGGTTGTTGTGCAAAAGCCAAAATTGACTAAGATCGCGGAGTACGTGACTCAAACGGGTACGATGGTGGCTTTCAACTCAGTTGATTTAGTTGCACGTATTGAAGGGTACTTGGATGCAATTGAATTTACCGATGGCACGCTCGTCAAAAAAGGGAAAGAATTATTTATCATCGAGCCCGAGCCATACTTGGAAAAATTGAAGGAAGCACAGGCTTCAGTCGTCATTCAAAAAGCAACGTATGCTTATGATAAAGCCGAATATGATCGCCAAAAAAACATGTATAAACAAAATGCCACGTCGTTGAATGATGTTCAAAAATGGTATGCTAAGCAGATAGGTTCTAAAGCTGACATTGATAAAGCGGTTGCGAATGAACGAATTGCTGAGATCAATTATAGTTATACCCATGTCCTTTCGCCTTTTGATGGTCGTATTGGCCGTCATTTAATTGACGCTGGCAATTTGGTTGGGCATGGTGAAGCCACCAATATTGCGACCATTGAGCAAATCGATCCCATCTACGCCTATTTTAATCTCAATGAACTGGATTTAATTAAAATTCGTGCGGCTGCACGTGCTCATGATTTTAAACCATCACAAATTAGCCAAATCCCTGTGTCAGTTGCGATGCAAAATGAAACGGGATTTCCTCATGAAGGTAAACTTGATTTTGTTAATACGGGCCTCAATGCTTCAACCGGAACCATGGAGTTTCGAGCCCTTTTACCGAATAAAAATTACACGTTGCTTCCTGGTTTATTTGTGCAGGTGCGGATCCCTATCGGCAAACCTAAGCCATTATTGACTATCAGCAATACAGCAGTGCAGTACGACCAAATTGGTCCCTATGTTTTGTGTGTGGATGGGCATCATAACGTTATCCTAAAGCGGGTTGTATTGGGTACTTTGGAACAAGATTACCGCGTCATTATGAAAGGGCTGACTGCTGAAGACAATGTCATTATTTCTGGACTGCAAAATGCAGCACCGGGTCATCCGGTTGAGATTGTTCAATCAGAGAAGAACTTAGGGATCGCCAAATGATTTCTGAATTTTTTATAGAGCGTCCTGTCTTATCGAATGTTTTGGCAATCGTGCTCGTGTTTCTTGGTATTATTGCCATCGGCATTTTACCCGTATCTCAATACCCCAATATTGTGCCACCCACTATTCAGGTAACAACCAGTTATCCTGGCGCTGATGCAAGCACCCTCATTAAAACAGTGGCACTACCCATCGAGCAGCAAGTCAATGGCGTAGAAAATATGCTGTACATGCAATCGACGAGTACTAATAATGGGTCGTATAACTTAGTTGTTACGTTTGCTATCGGTACGGATCTTAATTTTGCACAAATGCTGGTTCAAAACCGTGTACAAGCTGCCATGGCGCAGTTGCCTGAGTCTGTGCAGCAGCAGGGTGTTGTAGTGCAACAAAAATCGACAGCCATCTTGCAATTTATTACGCTTACAGCTGAACATGGTGAATATGATGGCTTATTTCTTGATAATTACGCCTCTATTAATATGGTCAATGAATTGGAACGTTTGCCAGGCGTAGGGAACGTTGTTGTTTTTGGAACCGGTTCCTACGCAATGCGCATATGGCTCGATCCCAAAAAAATGTATGCT
>CANJFK010000030.1 GCA_947473535.1 Legionellaceae bacterium
CATCAAGCAGAAAAAAATTGGACTATTTTATTTGATGCCTATGAAAAAAAACACCCCGTACTGGCTGAAGAATTACGCCAACTTATTAGCAAAGAGCTGAAAAAAAACTGGGATGAAAATATCCCTAGTTTTCCAACGGACGATAAAGGAGTGGCTACTCGTGATGCTTCAGAGAAAATAATGCAAGCGATTAGCGCGAGTCTCCCCGGTTTTATTGGTGGCTCCGCTGATTTGAACACATCAACAAAAACGGCACTGGTTAATTTTGGCAATTTTGAAAGTCCTAAAAATGTAGCTGGCGATCTGCAAGGAACAGTTGATGGGGGCTGGGACTACGCTGGTCGCAATATATTTTATGGCATTCGAGAGCACGCGATGGGTGCAATATCCAATGGATTAGCTACTTTTGGTGGGATTATTCCTTTTGCGTCGACGTTTTTAATTTTTTCTGATTATATGAGACCGCCTATTCGGCTTGCTGCACTGATGAAATTACAAGTTATTTATGTGTTTACTCATGACAGCATCGCGTTGGGCGAGGATGGGCCTACGCATCAGTCAGTAGAACAACTTGCAAGTTTGCGCGCGCTTCCTCACTTGACGGTTATTCGACCAGCTGATGCAAATGAAACGGCAGTGGCCTGGAAAGTCGCTATTGAGACTAGAGAAAACCCAGTCGTGTTGGTGTTATCCCGACAAAAACTGCCTACGATTGATAGGCATCAGTTTTCTTCAGCGGAAGGTTTACGCTTTGGTGCCTATATTTTATCAGATGCGCCCAATGAAAAACCGGACATCATCTTAATTGCTACTGGTTCAGAAGTTAGTTTAATCATTGCTGCGCAACAAAAATTACAGGCAAAAAATATTCAGGTACGTCTTGTTTCAATGCCAAGCTGGGAGTTGTTTGCTCAGCAATCAAAAGCGTATCGAGACTCCATATTGCCGCCTTTAGTCACGGCTCGGTTGTCTGTTGAAGCGGGCAGTTCACAGGGTTGGGATCGTTATGTGGGTGATAAGGGTTGCATGATCAGTGTTGATGATTTTGGCGCGTCAGCACCAGGTCCAATCGTCATGCAGCACTATGGTTTTACAGTAGAAAACGTCTATGCAAAAGCATTAACGTTGGTTGAAAATTGTGGAGTCCGTTAAATGAAAACTAATCCTTTGAAAAAATTAGAAACGTTTGGTCAATCTATTTGGCTTGATTATATCAAACGAGACTTATTTGCTAGTGGTAAATTGAAGCAGTTGATTCTTGACGATGGCCTGCGGGGAATGACGTCAAACCCAAGTATTTTTGAAAAAGCCATTGTTGACAGTACTGAATATGATCAAGATATTAAACGAATGGCGCAGGAAGGAAAAAATGTTAATCAAATTTATGAGGCTCTCACTCAAAAAGATGTGCAAGCCGCGGCGGATGAGTTTCATGATTTATACAACCAAACGAATGGTCAAGATGGGTATGTGAGTTTAGAAGTGAATCCACATCTTGCTCATGATACGAATGGTACGATTGATGAAGCTAGGCGCTTTTGGAAAGCACTGAATCGCCCGAATGTTTTAATCAAGGTTCCGGCTACCAAAGAGGGGCTTCCTGTTATTAAACAATTGATCAGTGAAGGGATCAATGTCAATGTGACGTTGCTCTTTGGACTGTCTCGTTACCGAGAAGTTGCTGAAGCCTATATTGCAGGCATCGAAGCACGTCTTAAACAAGGGAAATCGGTTACTCATGTGGCGTCTGTGGCAAGCTTTTTCTTGAGTCGTATCGATGTATTACTTGATCCAGTCTTCGAAAAATTGGCAGCTGGAGACACGGAACAAGCAACGGTTGCTAAACAATTACAAGGCCAAGTTGCAATAGCGTCTGCTAAAGGTGCCTACCATATTTTTGAAGAGCTATTTAATAGCAACCGATTTCAGATGCTAGCTGGAAAAGGAGCTAATGTGCAACGATTACTTTGGGCTAGCACAAGTACCAAAAATCCAAATTACAGTGATACAAAATACGTCGAAGCATTGATTGGATCGCCAACAGTCAATACATTGCCGCTTGAGACCTTTGATGCCTATCGGGATCACGGTGATCCAAAAGCGCGTCTGGGTTTGGAGCTTGATAAAGCAACATGGTGTTTCCAACAATTACCAGATTTTGGTATTAATATTGATCAAGCGACACAACAACTTGAGAACGAAGCCGTTGATAAATTTATTAACTCATACGATCAATTGATCGATGCGTTGAAAAAAAACATGACGAAAGTCTAAACGATCCGGAATAACGTACGTTAAGGATGACGAAATGAAACCGACAAATCAGCTAGGTGTAGTTCAGTTTTCAGCAGGTGATTGTACTGATGCAATTATTGCAGAAATGAATGCGTGGCAAACGGAAAACAAAATACAACGTTTGTGGGCACGTGATGCAACCCTTTGGACTAATACAGATGAGAGCCAATGGATGGGGTGGTTGGATGTGGCCTCTGAAGACAAAGAAATACTACGCATTGAAGTCATCGCCAATAAAATTAAGGACGGCCATTTTACCCATATTGCGTTATTGGGGATGGGGGGCTCAAGCCTTTGTCCGGCGATGATGGCGAATACATTTGGCGTTATTGCTGGTTTCCCACGGTTACACATATTAGATTCAACGGATCCAACGCAAATTCGTCACTTAGAAGAACAACTTGATTTGAAACATACATTTTTTGTGGTTTCAAGTAAATCAGGTAGCACATTGGAGCCAAATATTTTTAAAGCGTATTTTTATGCTCGAGTGCAAGCCGTATTGAACAAATCGGATGTGGGTGATCATTTCTTAGCGATTACTGATCCTGGCAGCAAACTTGAGTTAATTGCTAAAAACGATCATTTTAAGGCCATTTTTAATGGCATACCTTCCATTGGGGGGCGTTATTCTGCACTCTCTAATTTTGGGATGGTGCCATCAGGTTTAATGGGTTTAGATGTTAAGGAAATATTACGGCATGCGAAAGCGATGCGGAAAGCTTGTTCACCAAAGGTTCCAGTCAAAGATAATCCTAGTGTTGTTTTGGGTGTAATATTGGGTGTTTGTGCAAAAAACGGAAAAAACAAAGTGACCTTGATTGCTTCGCCTGGCATACATTCACTGGGTGCTTGGCTTGAGCAATTACTTGCTGAATCAACGGGCAAAGACGGTAAAGGTTTGATCCCTGTGGATCAGGAACCTTTAGGTAAACCTGACGTTTATAGTCATGATCGCGTATTTGTTTATATTCGTTTAGATTCAGCGCCGGATCCTGAGCAAGATCGTAGTCTTGAGGCTTTAGAGGAAGCAGGTTTTGTCGTGGTGAAGCTGCATTTATCGGATAAAATGTATCTTGGTGCTGAATTATTTCAATGGGAAATTGCCACGGATGTTGCTGGAAGCATTATTGGTATTGATCCATTTAATCAACCTAACGTTGAAGAAAGTAAGGTTTTAGCATTGCAATTGACTGCTGAGTACGCAAAAACAGGACAGTTACCTCAGTCCAATCCATTTTTTTCTGAAGGCGGTCTATCGCTTTTCGCCGATGATAATAATAGGGACGATATTGCCAAGCATCTGGTCGGTGAGCCGAGTTTGGATGGGTATTTACGCGCGCATTTAAATCGCGTAAAACCAGGTGATTATGTTAATTTATCTGCATTTATTGAGATGTCGGATGAGCACACCGCATTGCTGCAAGAGAGTAGGGTCCTTATTCGCGATAATAAAAAAATAGCGACCTGCCTTGGCTTTGGCCCGCGGTTTTTACACTCCACGGGACAAGCATATGTTGGCGGCCCAAACACCGGTGTGTTTTTAATCCTTACGGCTGATTATAATGATGATATTCAAATTCCTGAGCATCCTTATACGTTTGGGTTAGTCATTTCTGCACAAGCGCAATCTTATTTTACTGTTCTTGGAAACCGATCGCGAAGAGTGTTGCGTATTCATTTAGGAAAGGATGTGAAAGCGGGTTTGCAGCGATTAAGCGATTTGGTAAGGAGCGTGTAGGAGCCCTAAAGAACGTGCACGAAATAACGTTCGTGCACGGATTGTGTTTTGATTTAGATGGTTAAGTAGTTACCAATAGAAATGGTTTGATTCTGTGGTAAATGGAAAAAATCTATATCCATTGCTGAGTAACGAAGCAAAGCCCCAAATAATTTTTTCTGCCAAGCAAACAATAGCGAAGAACCCTTTTTTGTCGTTGAAATATTAATGTTTTCTACTAAAAATGTTGTTGTACCCATATCCAGTCGAAAAGGAAATAATTTCAAGTTATTGCCCGCTATCAAGGTATTGGGAATATGAGTCGATTGCATAAATCCATAGTGTATAATTAAACTATAATAACCCTCGGTCAGATTTTGTAATTCGAACCTATGTTTCTCCGCTACATAAGGAATATCCTTAATCACCACACTAACGACCAGGACTTGTTTAGGTATGAGATGATTTAATTTAATATAGTTTAAGAAACCACCACCACTATTGTCATATGGATCCGTAATAAAAATCATGGTCAAATCGTCTAGTTTGTTCCATTCGGTACGATCTAATTGCTTGATAAGTTCAACCAACGGCGTTTTTTTCTTGTAGAATGACGTACGTACCAATTGCATTCCTTTTTGCCAAGTAAGTAGTATGGTACTGATAATAAAAGCAAATAATAATGGCATCCACGCACCTTCATAAATTTTATGGATATTTGAACCGAGAAAGATTAGCTCAATAACGAGTAAGGGTGCTAATGCGAATAATATTTTTATTTGTGACCATTCCCATACCCGGCTTGCTACATACATTACCAATATGGCTACAATGATCATGACCAAATTAACTGCCATCCCAAACGCGGCAGCCAATCCATCAGAACTTTGAAACACAAGGACCAATAACAAGGTTCCGAGCGCTAGAATGAGATTAATTTGTGGAACATACACTTGTCCCATTTCATTTTTAGAGGTGTGGAGAATGGTTAGGCGTGGGCAAATATCCAACAAAATGGCTTGCCTGGCCAACGAAAAACTTGCTGTAATAACGGCTTGTGAAGCAATAATAGTAGCCATGGTAGCAATGATGAGTAACGGATAAGAGAACCAAGACGGTGCTAGTGAATAGAATAAGTTTGACACGGCTTCTGGATGGCTTAATAAATTAGCGCCTTGGCCGAAGTAATTGAGTAACAATGCGGGTAATGCAACAGCAAACCATCCGAGACGAATTGGGTTTTTGCCGAAATGTCCCAAATCGGCATACATGGCTTCAGCACCAGTAATGACCAAAAAAATGCCACCCAAAAGAACATAGGCATGCCAACCGCCATGATACAGGAAGGTCAACGCATAGTAAGGATTGATGGCGTAAAGAATAATTGGGTTGTGCACGATGGCAATCCCCCCAAGAATGGCAATGATAACGAACCAAACGAGGAGAATAGGGCCGAAAATAAAACTTATCTTTGAAGTTCCAAATCGCTGACAAAGAAAAAGTATTAAAAGGATAATGAATGAGGCAGGCATGATGAGATGGGAAAAATCAGGCGAGATGATGTTTAATCCCTCCATGGCACTGATAACAGAGATGGCCGGCGTAATCATGCCATCACCAAGAAGTAATCCAGCTCCGATTACCCCAATTAAAAAAAGACCCCGAGGTAATTTTTTTGTTTGACGTTTGAGTAACGATAACAAGGCTAGCACACCGCCTTCACCGTCATTATCGGCGCGTAAAAAAACACTGACGTAACAGGTTGAAATAACCAAAATAAGAGACCAGAATACCAACGATAATATGCCGAAAACATTGTCGTAGGTTATTGCTATTTTAGTTAATACTAGTTGAAGTGCATAAAGGGGGCTTGTGCCAAGATCACCATACACAATGCCCAGTGCGCTTAGCGACAATGCAAATGTTTTGTTATTATTTAGCATATACTTTCCGCACATGAATTATCGATTTTTAGTCTTGTTCATCGTTTTGATCAAATCATCGAAAAATGTCTTCCCCGCGAAGGCGGGGATCTATCTCTGCAACAAGCTGGGAGCCAGTGTATATACCCTAAAACTCATTCGTAAAGGGTATAAATGGATTCCCGCCTTCGCGGGAAAGACAAAGTCCGAAACGATGAACAAGGCCCGATTTTTTATCGCCAAGCAATGGCCTATCTTATCTTATCGATGCCCTCCGATGAATGCAAACACTATTGAAGCGCAGGGCAAACGCATCTTAATTTTTAGTTTGACATTAAGTCAATCTGCCCGAGCCGCTCCCGTTAGGGAGCGTTCACGAAAGCTCATCCTTGACTTGCCGCTTCGTGATCGCTCCCTAATGGTAGCGGCTCGGATAATGCGACTAAAATTTGGGCATAAGACGCGGTTGCCCTGTATTGAAGCGGTGATTTAATGAGTTGATCGATTGCCATATCAATAAACACTCGTTACTATTCAATTTTATCCAACCATTCGAGCGATCCTAAGGACGTCTAATTATGCTAAAGCGCGATATTTCCACAACAAACATTTTGGTCGCTTCAGCCGGTGGCATGATTGGATCTGGATGGTTATTTAGTCCTTTTATTAGCGCACAAATGGCGGGAAGTAATGCGCTCATCAGTTGGATTATTGCGGCTATCTTTATGTTGTTCATCGCTTTGCCTTTGTGTGAGCTTGGAACGATGTTTCCTGTTTCTGGGGGTATGTCCAATTACCCCACATTTACACACGGTCGGGAAGTTGGCTTTTTATTCGCGTGGACGTCTTGGTTATCTTACGTTGTTATGACCCCCATTGAGATACAAGCCATTCTGCAGTACTCAAGTCATTTTTTCCCCATTTTAATCGATAGCCAAACAGCAACGCTTACGCTCTCTGTGTATGGCTATATTGCGGCAATTTGTATTATGCTTTTTGTTGTTGTTCTTAATTCATATGGCATTAAATTCCTGGCTGAATGCAATAAATACGCTAGTATTATTAAGTTTATTTTGCCCAGCATTGCAATTTTTGCATTGTTAAATCAGGCCCCGTCTTTGATAAATATCCATATTAACTTATCGAATAAACAAAGTTGGATGGAAATATTTACAGCACTTTCTGCAGGCGGAGTGGCGTTTGCTTTCACAGGATTTCAAAATGGCTTGATGCTTGCTGGTGAAGTGAAAAATCCACAGCGCAATATTCCAATTGCTATTTTGGGTGCCGTGCTCATTGGATTTATTCTTTATTTCATGTTGCAGTTTAGTTTTATTGCCGCCGTTCCGCAGACCTATTTAACTCACGGTTGGCAAGGGTTGCATTATCCTGGCGACGGTGGTCCTCTGGTCGGTTTAACCCTGTTACTTGGGCTCGGTGTCGTTGCAATGCTGCTCTTGTTCGATGCTGCTTTTTCTCCGTTTGGTACTACGTTTGTGTATACCGCAGCCACATCACGTATTGTGTATGGCATGGCATTAAATAATCATTTGCCCAAAGTATTCTTAAAGGTAAATCGTCACCACATACCGTATGTTACGCTGTATGCTAATTTTATAGTTGGTGTTTTATCGTTTTTACCATTTCCAGGTTGGCAAAAGTTAGTTGCGTTCCTTTCTTCGGCAAGCATTCTGTCCTATGGGATAGGTCCTCTTTGTCTTTTGGCTATGCGTAAACTACAACCGAACACACATAGACCATTTCGCCTCTCGAACAGTGTCCTTTTGTCACATATCGCGTTTTATGTTTGTAATTTAATGCTGTATTGGTGTAGATTTTCGATTATTTGGAAATTGGACATTGCATTGATCGCAGGGCTTGGTATTTATCTTATTTATCATCGTAAAAATCTTTTTAAGTGTGATGCATCGTTAGTTTGGTTTATTACGTATATGGGCTCGTTGTGTATGATTTCATACATTGGTTCATTTGGAGGCATTGGTTTATTGAAATTTCCGACGGATATATTATTTATTTTGCCTTTTAGCATGTTGATGCTTTATTTATCGCAGGTAGTAATCAAAGGATGTACAGCTGATGTTTTGCTAGG
>CANJFK010000031.1 GCA_947473535.1 Legionellaceae bacterium
ATGCTACAGCGGCAGATGAGGCGGCTGATGCACAAGGTGAACGCGGTTTAATGGCAAGTGATTTGATGCCTTATTTGCGGCGGCTAATGAATTGAACCAAGACGTCAAGCTTGATTTGCCAACAGAGCGTGCTAGTGTACAGTTCGCTGAGGCGTTGGCAAAAAATTTGATATCACCGCTTACCATGACGTTCAGTGGCGAGATAGGTGCCGGCAAGACCACATTGATACGCGCCATGCTGCGTTGCTTGGGCGTTTGTTCAGCGATTAAAAGTCCAACGTTTTCGTTGGTCGAAAGCTATCAATGCGCTGATGTGCAAGTTCACCATTTCGACTTGTACCGTATTCATGATGAAGCTGAATTGGATTATATTGGTTTTCGAGATTATTTCACAGCGGATGCTGTTTGTTGCATTGAGTGGCCGGAGCGGCTTACCAGTTATCTTGAGCGGGTGGATGTAACCTTTTCTTTGGCTTTAAACGGAATGGGGCGCGAATTACACATGCGTGCTTTTAGTGCAGCGGGAGTTGCAATGTTATCTTGTCTTGCAGGAAAATCATGATGAATCGCTGGGGTATTATTACATTTTTTCTGTTCATGGGCTTTATTCATCCAGCCATGTCAGCAAGGTTAGAATCAGTTGTTGTGAATGAGCAAGCAGGAAAATCATCTATTCAGTGTGCGTTTACAGGTTCCATTATACAAAAGGCATTTACGCTCACGCACCCGGAACGCGTGGTTATCGATCTGTCTCAAACCACGACCAGTATGAATGTGCAAAACGTACGCGTTGGTGAAGGCTTGATCATGCATATACGCAGTGGCCGTCCCAATGCAACGACATTACGATTGGTTTTTGATGTGCGGGAACCGGTTACGATCCGGGCGTCAGTATGGCAACCTGCAAATAAAAATCAACGTGGATTGCGTATCGATTTACAGCAAAAACAAGCGGTGCAGAGCCGAAACTTACCCTCGAAATCAACACAGGTGAATGACGTTCGTTCACCCGTCATCCATACCAATACAGCCAGAGTTCCCGTGAATGTGCAGCATGCGCCGCGAACGACGTTGAGAGATGTGGTGATCGTGCTGGATCCGGGGCATGGTGGAAAAGATCCTGGTGCGATAGGTCCGCACCATAGTGCTGAAAAACATGTTGTGTTGGCTATCGCGCAAAAATTAAAGCAATTAATTGATAAACAGCCGGGCATGCGTGCTGTGCTGACTCGAAATGGCGATTATTATGTCGGGTTGCGCGAACGCATGAACATTGCTCGAAAATATAATGCTGATATATTTGTAGCCATTCATGCGGATGCATTTGTCAATCATAATTCAAATGGTGCGTCTGTATTTGCTTTATCGCAAACAGGTGCAACCAGCGAAGCCGCACGATGGCTTGCAGAAAAGGAAAACTATTCGGAATTAGGTGGGGTTAATTTATCTGGGTTGGATGATCGAAACGGCGTGATCAGAACCGTTTTGATTGACTTATCACAAACAGCGACGATTGGTGCTAGTGTGCATATGGGCGGTCGTGTGCTAAAAGGCTTAGATAAAATAACTAATTTGCACAATAATAAGGTTGAGCAGGCGCGTTTCATGGTACTAAAATCGCCTGATATTCCGTCAATTTTAATCGAAACAGGGTTTATCTCTAACCCTCGTGAAGAAAGAAATTTAACGAGCCCAGCCTATCAATTTCAATTAACCCGCGCCATTTTTGAAGGTGTCAAAGGTTATTTCTGGGATTACCCGCCTCATGGAACACGTGTAGAAGCGTTAGCAAATACGCCAGTTCATCATCGAGTACGTTTTGGTGAGTCACTGCCATCCATTGCTGCGCGTTATGGTATCAGTTTAAATGCATTGATCGCGGCGAATCATTTGTCTGGTTCGCGTGTGCGACCAGGTCAAACGTTAACTATTCCTGCGTCATGGGCCTAAACGTAATGCCCACAATAAGGATTCACCAACTGTCATCAACTGTTGCGAATCAAATTGCAGCAGGTGAAGTGATTGAGCGCCCTGCGTCTGTCGTGAAAGAATTGCTTGAAAATGCACTCGATGCGGGGGCGAACACATTAAGCATTGACATTGGTTTTGGCGGTTTAAATCAAGTGAAGATCAGTGACAATGGTTCTGGTATTTGTGCGGATGATCTGAGGCTCGCCATTGCCGCGCATGCGACGAGCAAGATTAAGCATTTGAATGATTTATATACGATAACAAGCATGGGGTTTCGTGGGGAAGCCTTAGCGAGTATTGCGTCAGTTTCACGATTGTCATTATGTTCCAGGACGGCATCACAAGATCATGCGATGATGTTGTGTGCTAACGGTGAAACGAGTGTTACCCCATGCGCACGGAACCAAGGCACAACCGTTGATGTTCGCGATCTGTTTATTAATGCCCCAGTGCGGAAAAAATTTCTCAAAACAGCCCTTAGTGAATATCAAGCAATTGAAGCTGTGGTAAGGCGTTTTGCACTCAGTGCACCCATGATAGCGATAACGTTGAGGCACAATGATAAACAAACGTTGATATTGCCTGCTGCTCACGATGAACAAACTAGGTTGTTGCGTATAAAAAAAATACTCGGAAAAACGTTTATTGAACAAGCGGTTCATTTGGATGTCTCTCGTGCAGGCATGCGCTTAGAGGGATGGGTAAGTTGTCAATCGTATCAGCGCAGCCAGAATGATAAGCAGTGGGTATACATCAACCACCGCATGGTGAAAGATAAACTAATGACACATGCGATTAAACAGGCTTATGAAAGCATACTGTATCCAGGTCGTCATCCAGCTTGCTTATTGTATTTATCTATTCCCGCCGACGAAGTGGATGTTAATGTTCACCCAACGAAGCACGAAGTTCGCTTCCAGCAACCCCGGCTTGTGCATGATTTTATTACATCGCAAATTTCGTACGCACTGGGTTTATCCGCATCGACGTTGCACGACGATGATTTTTCTATCACGGAGCCGCGATTACCGATGGTGGTTCGTGAGGTGAATAGTGAGTCGACTGTTGAGTCTGGGGAAAACGTTGCGGTTTCAGCAAAACTACCGCCGTTGAGTTCTGTGTCCTATGCAAAACCAGGCTCGCATATCCCACCGCCGAACCGTCGTCCCTGGCAAGTGTTAAACACGCATTTTGCCGTGATCTTGTTACATAATGAAGCTTATTTGGTCGATGTTGCACGTATACAACAGCATAGACTTGAGACGTTTTTGTCCGATACACAGTATCCTCTTGCATCACGTCCACTATTAGTCCCCGTGAGTTGTATGATCGAGAAGGCAAATTACCAATGGATTGAGCAATGTCAGCCGCTTTTGATTCAGTTGGGGATACAACTTGATTTTGCTAGCGAGACACGCGTTATCGTCCGGACCATTCCGCTTTGTGTACCTTCATTGGATATTGCGCAGTTGTTGTTGGATTTAAATAATCTACCGATGGACCAATCAGCCTTACTGAAACGATTAGTCTCGTGTCAATCGTTTGATGCGCACCATTTAACTGCCGAGGAGCAAGGCGAGTTAACACATTATTTGCAACAGCAGCATCCTGAGTCGAGCGTACGTAAAGCGCTGTGCGTTAATCTAAATCGAGAAACGTGCCGTAGTATTGTGCAATCGTTTTAATAAGAGTGATCAATCCTTATGGCTAAACGCATATTTTGTTTAATGGGTCCAACGGCGTCTGGTAAAACAGCGTTGGCATGTGCGTTGGTACAACAATTTCCTTGTGAAATTATCAGCGTGGATTCAGCCATGATCTATCGTGGTATGGATATTGGTACAGCGAAACCCGATGCGGAGACTTTGGCGCGTGCTCCACATCATTTGGTCGATATTCTGGACCCCCCCGAGAGTTACTCTGCGGCCCAATTTTGTAGCGATACGACGGCACTGTGCGAATCAATCATTAGACAAGGCAAAATTCCTTTGTTAGTGGGCGGGACAATGATGTATTTTCGGGCGTTGCAACACGGCTTGTCTATATTACCTCCAGCAGATGAGCAAACGCGAATGCGGCTGACACAGCAGGCACAAACACATGGTTGGGCTTATATGCACCAATTGCTAGCCGATGTTGATGTCAAGGCTGCCATGCGGATTCATCCCCATGACACGCAACGAATACAACGTGCGCTGGAAGTCTATCAGCTAACCGGTAAACCAATCTCTGCTTTTTTGAGTGATAAAGGCACGGAGTCAACGTATGAATTTGTAAATATTTTCTTGTTTCCTGATGACCGGGCCTGGTTACATGAGCGGATTGCCTTGCGTTTTGAACAAATGTTGGTCGACGGTTTGGTTGAGGAAGTGAGGCGTATTCAAACGCAGTGGAACTTAACATCAGAACACCCCGCCATGCGTTGTGTAGGGTATCGACAAGTTTTCGATTATTTACAAGGCGAATCTGACGAGGCATCGCTTTGCGCCAAGGGCATTGCTGCTACTCGACAATTGGCTAAACGTCAATTAACGTGGCTTCGGCATTGGGCTGATGGGCATCGTTTTGTTGCTGAAAATCCGATGAGTGTTGGTGGGGTTATGGCGCTTATGCAACAATTATTAGATAATAAGGAACGTAATTAATGAGAGAAAACCATGCATGAAACAAAAAATAAGCAAGCGTGCACAGAGAAGAGTTATGTTGTTCACCGACATGAATTACCGTTAAGTTGCCCAACTGATTCAATGGAGCTATGGAACGCCCATCCTAAAATATACCTACCCATTGAGCAGACCGGCACCGAAGTTTGCCCTTACTGCGGAACTCGGTTTATTCTGCAAGATGCTTAAATCAATCTGTATTGTCCGACTATCCGCCCTGGGGGATGTGCTAATGCTCGTCCCGCTAGTGAGAACGTTACAAGCTAATTTTCCAGAGACTCGATTAACCTGGGTCATTTCACGTCCCGCTTATGATTTAGTGGAAGGAATGGATGGCGTTGAGTTTGTTGTTATTGATAAACCAAAGGGCTTGTCTGACTATTGGCGCTTTAAAAAGAAAATGCGCCATCGGCATTTTGATGTGTTATTGGCTACTCAGGCTAGTTTTAGAGCGAACCTGTTGTACGCGTGTATTCGTGCATCACGCAAAATTGGTTATGATCCCATACGAGCCAAAGATGGTCATGGTTGGTTTGTGAATGAAACGATTGCACCGGGACATGATCATACGTTGGATGGTTTTTTGAAATTCGCAGAGGCTTTAGGCGTTGAAAAAAAACAAATACGTTGGGATTTGCCTATTCAAGAGACTGATTACGCTTGGGCACGTGCTCACTTGCCAACGGCCCAAGGTCCTATATTGCTGGTTAATCCAGCGGCAAGTAAGCCGGAACGTAGTTGGTTAATCGATCGTTATATTGCTGTCATTAAGCATGTGCAAACCCATCGTCAAGCCAGTGTTGTGCTCGTTGGTGGGCCAGGTGACTACGATAAATGCTTGGGTGCAGCGATTGCGGCAGCGGTTCCTGTTACCAATTTGATAGGCAAAACGAAACCTAAACAATTGCTCGCTTTAATTAGCCTTGCCGATGTATTACTGTGCCCAGATACAGGGCCATCACATATGGCGGCGGCGGTTGCAACGCCCGTAGTTGCCCTTCATGCGGTTACCAGCGCTGACGTATCGGGGCCATACACGTATCGACATTTAAGTGTGGACTATTATCCCACGGCAATAAGAACAGTTTTGAAGAAAACGCCTGAATCCAACGTGTGGGGCACGCACGCTCACGGGGACAGCACGATGGAATTAGTGCCCATTGAGGATGTGATTGCGCGATTAGATCAATTAATTTGAGCGATTCTACGTCATCCCTCACTTCGTTCGGGATGACGTGCTCGAATAACACGTGGCTCTGGAGCCACGACGTTTTATGATGCCGGAGCCACACTATCAGCCGATGGCGGTAGAGGTTTATTATACATGAGCATAGCGAGCAGTTGCATCGAATTGGTCAATAGGATGCGCTCGTCTTGCTGGCGGTTTAAATACATTTGATAATTGATTTCCGACAATAGAATGGCTATTTCTTTTTGTACTGTCGCATCGGACGCGGTGTTGATTTGAGACAGCCACGATGGGCTGTTTTCTGACGTTGCTGGGTTAAATAGCCGCCAGGTAGCCATCTGGAATTCCATTAACGCTTGGCTGGATTTAGGTGACTTTGAGTCTTTGGATTGTGGCAGTCGTTTTGATAGAATATAATACAAGTTACTGATGGCGGTAGAGCTTTGAGCGGCATAAACACGGACACTCGTTAAGTAAGTGGCTAATGCGGCTTGATTATCTGCCGCGGCCATCACGGATGCTGTGTCAGTTGCGTCAGCGTTTGAATATGCGCCTAGGTAGAGTTTATCGTAGTCAGCTTTTTTAATTTGAGCAATGGGAGACGCACCGCCCGATGCATAGCGAATGAAGTTGGCGGCTTCTTGCGCCTGGTTTGAGGCCACTAAACCGGACTCTTTGCCTGATGGATTGCCAGTTGATGAGTACAATAATGGTGCAATTAACGTATTGCTATTGAGCTGACCATAATATTTTTGATCAGTAATATCTTGGTAAATCGCGCCTGAGCTTGGCAGTCGGACATCCTCATCATTTTTGCTATTACCACTGTCATTACTACCACTAAGCACGTTAGTCATCACTTTGCTCTGATAAAGACAGTTATCTTTCCATGACGCGCTGCCGGTTGAGCCATTTAGGGTCAGGCAGAAGCTATAATCCGGCGTACCAATAATGTTTAAAACCGCTTGAGAGACCGGATCCTCTTGGTAGGCTGTTTGGTCGATGAGCGCTGTGGCTGAGACCACTGCTTTACTGCTACTACCGCTGCCTGTGCTGGGTGTTGCGTAATCGGGAAAGGTGCCATTTGCGGCGCCATTTAGTGCAGAATAGCCACTGTCATCGGACGTGGATGGTACAAAATCAGGAAACAGCATGTTCACTGGAATGGCTCCAAAAACGGACGCCAGTGCATAGTATTCTACGTCGGCTACCGTTGGCTTCTGCGTTAACGCCTGCGAGGTGACTGGGGGTGTTTTAATATCGAGCTTGTCGGCTGTTAAATCAAAACCAAGGTAGATCCCTAAATTATTTAAATATTTGGCTAAAAGATTGAGGGCATCACTTGTTGCTGTGTCGTCTGTGGTTGCATCGGGATTGGATGAGTACCCTTCGGCAAGGGTAGGCATCGCTGCGACAAGTAGCCCTATGGATAAAGCCAGGCAACCGATTTTTTTTATCATTCGTCCCCCTCAAGTGACCGTTCTACCAGTTTAAGTCGATACTCTGAAAAAGTTCGAGCTAATAGGCGTAATCGTTCAAACACGATATTGCGTTTCAGAAAAAAACCGGCCGGATCATGGCTGGATGAGCTGGTTTCTTCAGCGTGAATTAGAATTTTTGAAGCACTCCCCGGATGGACCATGTCGAGCGCCTGAAGTAGGCGGAGCCCACGTCCCGATTTGATATTCCCTACCATTCGAATAAATAGATCTTCATGGCCCAGTTGGCCCATGTCAATGGATTCAATATCATCCAGTTCTTTTCCGAGTTGGTTTAGGGCATTTTCCAGGGCCTTATCACCATCAAGTGTCCATTCCTCCACGCTTTCCATGAAGGTTACTACTCGATAAATCATTGGGTCGGCGTACTCATGCCAGTACTCGGCTGAGGCTTTATGACTAAGATCTGGCATTATTTTCTCATATAAATTGGTAAATTGTGAATTTACTAACTATTATCATATATTATGGGGACCAAAAGTCTATGCGAAGACAGAAAAAATATGAAAAATAAACCTGAGACTAGGCGAGCTAGTTTATTTAAAAGAGTCTTCAATGTTCGATCTTGGGCGGATTGGGAGCGAACAAAATCGGCTGCCGATTATTTAAAGCATAGC